>JANOXW010000729.1:0-2645 GCA_031418635.1 Acidobacteriota bacterium | reverse complement strand
GAAAGAATCAAAGGCTTGCAAAATGTGATTCCGATTTTCAAAAAACTTGCAGAATACGATTTGCTTATTGCGGGCGACGGCGAATATAAAAATGATTTGACGCGCATTGCAGACAACAGCCCGAACATCAAATTTCTCGGCAGATTGAGCCAAAAAGAGTTGCAAAATCTTTATCGCCGCGCCGTTTCGATAATTGTTCCGTCCATCTGTTACGAAACCTTCGGCATTATTATTATCGAAGCGTTTTCGATGAAAACTCCCGCCATCGTCAACAATTTAGGCGCGTTGCCCGAAGTCATCGAAGACAGCAACGGCGGTTTTATCTACAACAACGAAAGCGAATTAGTTGACGCGATTCATAAATTAGCCGAAAATCATAGTTTGCGCGACGAGTTGGGAAACAATGGCTATCAAGCATTTTTAAAATTTTGGAACGAAGAAGCACATTTAGCGCAATATTTAGATTTGATAGAGAAGATTCAAGAAAATAAGTAATTTTTTTAGAATTCGCCAGCTATAATTTAAGTTTCAGCTAATTTGCGTTGACATATTTGGCGGATACGCGAAAATAAAAATGGAGAAATGTTATGACAAACGAAGAAATTTTGCGTGAAATCAATTCTCTGCCTGTGGAAGCCCAACGACAGATTAAAGATTTTGTTTCTTTTTTGCGAGAGCGTTACAAAAATTCGTCGCCAAAAACCGCACCCGTTTCCGATTTAGAAACCGAAGCATTTGTTGGAATGTGGCGCGACCGCGAAGATATGAGCGACAGTTCGGCGTGGGTTCGCCATATCCGCGAAACACATTGGAGCAAATGAAATGGCTTTGACCATTGTAGATTCTGACATTTTGATCAATATAGCGCGGGGCGACGCGGAAGCAATAAATTGTGTCTTGCAACTTGAGAAAATTTCAACTTTGGCTATCAGTTCGGTAACGCAATTAGAACTAATTGTCGGCTGTCGAAACAAGACGGAATTGCGCGACCTTGAAAAATTCTTGCGCCGTTATCAAATTCTAAAAATCACCGACCAAATCTCCGACCTTGCGGTTGAATTATTAAAACAGTATTTTTTGAGTCACGGTTTGTTGATTGCCGATGGATTGATTGCGGCAACTGCGCTCATTCATAATCAAGCATTTATTACAAAAAATCAGCGCGATTTTCGTTTCATCGCCGACTTAAATTTGTTGCCATATCCATAAAACATCGCTCTGAATTTGAATCTATGCAGAAAGTTCCCGTTTTAACTTATCATTCAATAGACAATAGTGGTTCGGTTATTTCAACCGACGCGGCGACTTTTCGTCAGCAAATGAATTTTTTAAAAGGTGCAGGTTTTAATGTCATTTCGCTAAGTAATTTGATAAGAAATTTCCGCGAAAATAAAGTTCAAACGGCAAAAACAATTGTTCTGTCATTTGACGACGGATTTCAGAATTTTTATACGGAAGCGTTTCCCATTTTAAACGAATTCGGCTTTACAGCGACGGTTTTTCTTGTTACCGCATATTGTGAAAAACATAATGATTGGGAAGGAAATTTGCCGACGCTTGAACGGAGCAAACTTTTGTCGTGGAATGAAATTAAAGAACTGCACAAACACGGCATAGAATTTGGAGCGCATAGTTTGTCGCATCCTGATTTTACGAAAATTTCGCTTGAAGATGTTGAGCGCGAATTAGTCGAATCAAAATCGGTTATCGAGGACAAACTCGGCAGTGCGGTTGAAACTTTTGCTTATCCTTACGGAAAATTTAACAATGCCGTAAAGCGTTTGACTGCACAAAATTATGCCGTTGCTTGTTCGACAAATTTGGGCAAGGTGAAAGAAAATAGCGATTTTTATTCACTTGCCAGAGTTGACACCTATTATTTGAAAGACGAACGCATTTTCAAATCGCTTGATTCCGTTTCGTTTGACTATTATTTGCAATTCAGGCAAGTTATGAGAAACTTAAAGCGATTGTTTGTGTAATAAAAGGCACATCTAACAAATTGGAGAAATTAAAATGTCAGTATTAACCCGAATCGGACGACACGCGAAATTATCGCTCAAAGCCGCACATCATACCGAAAAACAAACGCCGCCGTTTATGATTGTGTTTATCAATTCAATCTGCAATCTGACGTGTGAGCATTGTTTTTATTGGAAGGAATTGAACAAACGCGACGATTTGAAGTTTGAAGAATTTGAAAAACTCTCGCTCGAACTCGGCGATTTTGAAAATCTTAATCTGTCGGGCGGCGAACCGTTTATCAACAAAGAATTCGGCGAAATTTGTCTGCTCTTTACGAAAAACAATAACGTCAAAAACATATACGTTCCGACCAACGGTTATTTTACCGAACGGACGGAAAAATCGCTTCGCAAGGTTTTGGAAAGCGACACGCTCTCTATGTTCGTCTGCGAACTCTCGCTGGACGGAATGCCCGAATATCACAATAAGTTTCGCGGCAATCCGCAATCGTTTGAAAAAGCGATGGAAACTTACGCGATGTTGGCGGAACTGCAAAAAGAAGACCCGCGCTTGCGGATTCACGCTAACACCGTGGCGATGGGCGAAAATATGGATGAGGCGTGGCAACTTACGGAATATCTGCACGATAATTGTCCGATGATGGAACATCACAACTTGGC
>JANOXW010000728.1:0-2922 GCA_031418635.1 Acidobacteriota bacterium | reverse complement strand
TAAAACTGCAACTCGCAAAATTGTTTTTTCCTATAAGTATTTTCTGAACTCGCTGTTGATTTTATCAGGATTATTGTGTTTTCGTCTATTTGACTTTTGAGTTAATCAATCAACCTACGCGATTACTGTTTTTGTCATCGAAAATGACCAACAACATAGCGTAGGGTGCAGGCGTTACGCCGTAACCCTACGTTTTTATAATTATTCAACCCGACGCTGAAAGTGTCGAACAATCATCGCCGTTGTTGCTCACTTTCAGCGAGCGATTTATTGATTAAACTGACGTAAGGTTTCATTCGTTTCACTCATTTCACCCTACGCTATGTTGTGCGTCGCCGTTGGCGACAAGATGAAACAATAATTTTGCGTGAATTAACCAGATTCAACTGTTTTTATGTCTAATTCTAATTTGTTTTTGCCAAATCCTCTGCGAAAAACTCTATTTTCTAATCAGAATATTAAATATTCTGATTAGAAAACTCTATTTTCCTTGAGGTAAAATAAATATTCTACAAGGAATATTAAATATCTTAATCAGGATATTCTATTTTCCACGCAGAATGTTTAATTTTCTGTGGAGAATATTCAATTTCCTTTGAAGGAAATTGTATTTCTTTCAAGGGAAATTAAGTTTTCTTGCTGGGAAATTTAATTTCTCAAGCAGAATATTGAATATTTCTTAGAGAATATTGAATTTTCAAATGCGCTTTTACATTATTCCAATTTGCTTTTGCTGAATTCCGGCTGGAAATAAATGATAACTTGCCGGTTTATAGTTTGTGAATCATTTTAATGCTTTAGTTGTAGGTTTCTTGCTAAAACTTCAAACAGGAATTCAAAAATTTCAATGTGGCGGCGGGCTTCGGCGATGTTTTCGCCCCAAGTATAAAGTCCGTGGCGACGCAAAAAGATGCCGTGAATGCTATGATTTTCGCGCAAAGTGTTGTCCACGACGTGCGACAGCGCAATATAATCTTGCGAATTTTCGATTATCGGCAGTATTTCACGATGTTCGTGCGTCGTTACGCCGGTTAAGCCTTTTAACATTTCAAAACCTTCGATTTCGATTGCGCCGTTTTCGTAAAAAACGTCTGACAAAACCGTTCCCCAAATCGAATGCGTATGCAAAATCGCGCCGGCTTTTTTCCTCATTCGATAAATCGTCAGATGAATCATCGTTTCCGCCGAAGGCTTGCCAAAACCTTGCAGAACATCAGCGTTATCGTCAATTTCGAGAAAATGCGTCTCGTCCAACGCGCCTTTATCGTTGCCGCTTGCCGTAATACAAATCTGCAATGGATCTTGGAAAACCGCCGCGCTAAAATTTCCGCTTGTCCCAAAAACCCAACCGCGCCGATAAAATTCATAACCCGCTTCCGCCAAACTTTCCGATAATTCACTAAACTTCATTATCAAAAGTCTAACAAACTTTCGCGCAAACAAAAACGGAATATCCCGATTTGAAATACTCCGTTTGTTGAAATTTATAAATTCTCAGTTTTTCTTAATCATTTCTTTGACCGTAAAAATTTCGCGGTCAAAATCTTTGCCAATGTCTTCAGATTGCTTTTTTACAACAACGTCGGGAATCACGCTTTCATCTTTTTGCGGCGCAATCGGCGATTGAAAATAGACGGGAATATCAACTTCTATTTTCGAGTTCGGCAAATGCAAAAAGTAATAGTTTCCGCCATTGATGCCTTGTTTGTTGCCGCCCGAAGTTTGTCCGACAATGTGGGCGAGTTTATTTGTTTGTGCGTAATCCAAAAACTGAAAGGTCGCCGAAGCATTGCTCGAATCGCTGATAATAAAAGTTTTGCCGCGAAAGTAATTTGCATCAGGCGAAACGCGCGGATAGTTGTCGTTGTTTTCATTCGGCAAAATCTCGAAATAGCCGTTTTTAGCTTTTTTATAAATGGCTTGCGAAACACCGTTTTGCAAAGCAGATTTTAGTTCATCGCTGTAAGTGTCGAGATATTTCGCCAACTCTTTTTGCGGCGCGACATTGCGGACAAACCGTTTACCTTTCAGATATTCGGGTAAATTTTCCTTTGCCAAATACCGCGCAAGCTCAAAACCAACATCCGTATCGCCACCGCCGTTTTCGCGCAAATCAATGATGAGATTTTTGATGTCTTTGGCGCGAAGTTCGGCGAAAGTGCTTGCCAAAAACTCTTTGAATTTAATCGTTGTAAGCCGCCAAGTTATTGAATTATCAATTTTCAAGTAGCCGATAGAATTTTTCTGAATCTCGAACTTCCAACCGTCATCATAACTCGGCGTTTTGCCGTAACGCTGTGCCATTTCCTTGGTGCGTTCTTCCTTTGACATCGCCGCAACTTGAAATTTCGCTTTCTTTTTCGTGGCAAAATCAGTCGCTTCAATCGTGAAAGTTTCGTTTTCCAAAGGAAAGAAAAGTGGAAAATACCAATCAAAAAGTGCATATCGTTCAGCTTCAAAACGCGGCAGTTCGATTGATTGAATTCTGTGCGAAAGCGTGTTTTTCCCGTCGCCTTTGGTTACGGTCAAAAGATTTTCGATAATGATTTTTGCCGAAACGCGATTGATTTTCGTTATTTCGCTTCCTTTGACAAGATTGTTGGTTGACGCATTTTCCGTAACGATAATTTTTCCGTCAATTATCCGAAAATAAAACGGCAAATAAGTTTTACCGCTAAACAATCTTTCACGCACCAAACTGTTTTGATTATAAGGATTTAAGTAAGTGTGTCCGCAATAAATCCGATTTGTAAATTGCGAAATCAATTTTACAAATTCGCCTTCAGACAAAGGATTTTTGAGTTTTGATTCGTATTCATCAAACAACTTTTCCAAACTTTCAGCCGTTTGATACCGATAAATTCCCGGATGAATTGCAATTAAACTATGCTTAAAAACATCAAAATCTTCCTTTAATTGTGC
>JANOXW010000727.1:0-6297 GCA_031418635.1 Acidobacteriota bacterium | reverse complement strand
GAAGCGGTTTGGTGATGTCTGCCAATCCGCAGAAAAGCCACGTTCATAATCAACTTTGGTTGCTTTCCTATCCAAACGGCGAAGTTCGGCAAATTAGCAACGACTCAAACAATTACACAAATATCAGTTTGACGGCGGACTCGCGCACTTTGCTCGCCGGTCATACCGAACTGCTGGCGCATCTCTGGATTGCGCCCGAAGGCGATGCCGTTCGTGCGCGGCGTGTTTCTTCCGCTTTGGGCGCATACAAGCATATTCGCTGGACACCCGACGGCAACCTGATTGTGTCGAGACTCGGAAACAATATTGATATTTATCTGCACGGCGCAGACGGCGCGGAAATCAGACAATTAACCGTCAATGCCGGAACGAATTGGGGACAAGAAGTTTCGCCCGACAATCGCTACATCGTTTTCGATTCCGACCGCACGGGCGATTTTCACATCTGGCGAATGGACGCAGATGGCGAAAATCCTGTCCAATTAACCAACGGCAACGGCGAAAAATTCCCCGACATTTCGCCTGACAGCAAATGGGTTGTTTATACCGATTTTCAAGATTGGACGCTCTGGAAAATTTCAATTGAAGGTGGCGAACCTATCAAAATCGCCGATGCTTACGCCCGCCAATCGGCAATCTCGCCCGACGGCAAATGGATTGTCTATATGGCTTCGGAAAACAATCGCCAAATCGTCATTCCGTTTGACGGCAAGTTGCCCGCTAAAACATTAAATTTGCCGCCAGATGCGCCGATGTTGCAACCCGTCCGGTGGTCGCCCGACAGTCAGGCTATCCAATTCATCATCAAACGCGAAAATGTAGAAAACATTTGGCAACAGCGTTTGGACGGCAGTTCACCGAAACAAATCACCAACTTCACCTCAGACCGAATTTTTAGCTATGATTGGTCGGACGACGGCAAAACTCTTGCGGTTGTCCGCGGCGCGTGGACATCTGATATGGTTTTGCTTTCGCAAAAGTAACGATTTATCCGTCGTGCTTTAGGCAGATTTTTTGAATTCGACAATTAGTGATGCTTGAATAATTTACCCGATAATAAAAAGTAAGTTGATAGGTTAGACAAGTTTTGTCTTTATTCAGCCAATCGGTAGTTGTGAAACTTTGGCGTTTTGAATCAGCGTTATTAAAGTTTGTTTCGGAATAATGTCGCTCCAATGTGATTTTTCACTTAGAAAAAGTTCGGCTTCCTTAGTTGGAACGGGACGCGAAAAGAGATAGCCTTGACCGTATTCGCAACCTAAAATGCGGAGTTGGTGCAACTGATGAATGGTTTCGATGCCTTCTGCAACGACGTTTAGTTTCAAGGTTTTCGCCAAAGCAATGACCGTGCGGACAATCTCGCCGTTTTCGCTTCCATCTTCCATCGTGCTGACAAATGAACGGTCAACCTTGAGCGTGTTAATCGGGAAACGATGCAGATAGCTTAACGAAGAATAACCTGTGCCGAAATCGTCAATGCTCAGTTGAACGCCGAGTTTTCTGATTTCTTTGAGCGTTGAAATTACCTTTTCAGCATTGTCCATCATCGCGCTTTCGGTCAATTCCAACTTCAAACAAACGGGATTTATCTGTGTTTCAACGATAATTGTTTGTATTTGTTCGACCAAATTTCTTTGAGCAAAGTGTTTGCCCGAAAGATTAACACTAATGACGGCATCCCGATAAATCGGATATTTGCGTTGCCACTCAGCCATTTGTCGGCACGATGTCCGCAAAATCCAAAGCGTCATCGGAATAATCAAGCCGGTTTCTTCGCTGACAGGAATAAATTCATTCGGCGGAACGAGTCCGCGATGCGGATGATTCCACCGCACCAAAGATTCAAAACCGCTTATTTTCATCGAATCTAAACTGATTATCGGCTGATAATACATACATAATTCGTCGCGTTCGATGGCATACCGCAAATCGGTTTCGAGTTGGTGAAGCATCACGGCGCGGGTGTGCATTGTTTGACTGAAAACGACGTAATCTTTGTCGCTTTCCTTGGCGTGATACATCGCAATATCGGCATCGCGCAAAACGTCTTCTGCTGCTTGATAATCTGTCTTGCCGATTGAAATCCCGATACTAAAACTTGCAAAAACCTGTCTGCCGCCTAACGTAAACGGGTCGGACATTTTATCTTTAATGCACTCGGCAAATATTATCGTATCTTCAATATCGGAGATGTTTTTCAATAGAAAAGCAAATTCATCGCCGCCGAAATGAGCAACCAAATCCTTTTCCTTAACTGCACTTGCCAAGCGTTTGGCGACGTGCAAAATGAGTTGATCGCCCATGGAATGCCCAAGACTGTCGTTAATGGTTTTAAACCGATTGATGTCGAGAAATAATACGGCAAATTTGAATTTTGAATTTTGTTTGGATTTTTCCAGCGAAAATTTGAGCGTTTCCATAAACAGATTGCGGTTGGGCAAATCTGTCAAAGAATCGTGAAAAGCCGCGTGGCGAAACTTCTCTTTGCTCTCACGCAAACCTTGAGTAATGCGGTCTTGTTCGGCAAGATAATGTTGCAGTTCTTCGATATGTTTTTCGGCTTGTTCGGCACGCATCCGTTCGGATTGTTCGGATTGTTCGGATTGTTCGGTAGATTTCTTTATGTCATTAACGTAAAACCAGAGTTTAATAGAAGTGGCTGCTAAAACGACTATCGCCAACAAAAGCATATAACTATTAGCTTGCAGCAAGAAATAGCCGCAAATAGCAAAACCGACTGACAAAACAGCCCATTGCAAGAGGTTAATTATGTTGGTTTTTAATGACACAGGATTTGACGCTTTAACAAATTTCACGGTAGGAAGGAAAAAAACTTTATGTTTTTAGGACAGACTATCAATAAAGGAAATTCTAGCCACTGTTATTATAAATTAAACAAAGTAAAATTACTACAAAAAAAATTGTCGAAGTAAATCAAACTTTTCCAAGTTAAATTTGCGTCTAAATTTATTTCTTTGACAGGGACGAATAATCGAAAACTTTTGACCAAAGCGGTCCAAGGCTCAAAAAAAAGTGCGAATATTCAGTATGTTTTCAAGCATCTGAGAAATCAATGTTATAATTTTCAATATAATTATTGGCTGGGTTTTTCGCCGAAAAGCAGTTCATTGAGAAAATTAACAAGGGAGACACATTCGCTTTGTGGTTATTGAAATTATTCAGCAACGGGTGAAAGACGGGAATTATTTAGTCAAAAGCCACGCTTTCGGACACGCGATTAAGGAAGGATTTGAGCGTCGGCAGATGACTGAGGCGGTGCTGAACGGAAAAATTATTGAGGAATACGCGAATGAGGAGCGAGTCTTGATATGTGGCAAAGCGCGGTTGGAAAAAGACGTAAGTATTTATCTGCATATTGTTTGCGAATATGCAGATGCGGTTTATATCGAGTTCGTAACCGCTTACATTCCTGACGAACTCGAATGGAATAATCCGCCTTTTAAGCGGCGAAGGAAATAACAAATGGAAAAGATAAATACTAAAAAACCAAAATGCGGTATCCACAACATATTGAAGGAATGGCAACCAACCACGTTTGAATATCAAGAAGAAGAAATATCGGT
The DNA here is from genome assembly GCA_031418635.1 of Acidobacteriota bacterium. GTDB lineage: Bacteria > Acidobacteriota > Blastocatellia > Pyrinomonadales > Pyrinomonadaceae. The sequence goes on along the minus strand of JANOXW010000727.1, from coordinate 2,713 downwards.
TCGTGTGCCGAACATTCCCGCTTGGGTATGTCCCGAAGATGGCGAGGCATCATTTACTCCTGAAATAGTAGATGAAATTATCGTTACCGTGCGCGAATTGCTCGAATCGGCAAAACGTGCGCGAAAGCGTCGGACGGTGTTGACTGAATATATCGTGTCTGTTGGCGAACAACACGCCGCCTGACAATCAAACTATTCATCGAGGTAAAATCCCAATCTAAAATCCATCACTCCAAAATCTTAACAATTCTTCTTGCTGAATGAATGTTCATTCAGTTATAATTTTCACAACACAAATTCTAATTAAAGGAAGCAGAAAATCAAAATATGAACATCGGAAAAGCCGCCGTTTTAGGCGCGGGAACAATGGGCGCGGCGATTGCGGCGCATCTTTCAAATGCTGGGATTCCAACGCTTTTGTTGGATATTGCGCCGCCGGATGCGGACGACAATAAAGCATCACGCGATAAAATCGTGAAATCGTTGTTTGAAGCGGCGAAAAAGTTAAAGCCTGCGCCGTTTATGTTGGCGAATAATGCGGGTTTGATTGAAATCGGCAATTTTACGGACGATATGGCGAAGTTGAAAGATTGCGATTTTGTCATTGAAGCGGTTGTTGAGCGTTTGGACATCAAACATAAACTTTTTGCGGAAGTCGAAAAGCATCGCAAGGCGGGTTCGGTGATTGCTTCAAATACCAGCGGAATTCCGATTGAATCAATCGCCGAGCCGTTTTCGGACGATTTCAAAAAACATTTTGTCGGCATCCATTTTTTCAATCCACCGCGTTATATGAAACTCGTCGAAGTCATTCCGACGGCGGACACGAGTGGCGAAATTGCCTGTGCGATTACAGGGTTTCTTGATCAAAGACTTGGCAAAGGCGTTGTTCCCGCAAAGGACAGACCGAATTTTATTGCCAACCGCATCGGCGTTTTTTCGATGATGGCGACGATAAAAGAGATGATTGAAATGGGTTTAACGCCGACGGAAGTTGATCAAATCACGGGCAAGGCAATCGGACACGCTTCAAGCGCGACGTTTCGGACTTCCGATTTGGTTGGTTTAGATGTAACGGCGCACGTTGTCAGCAATCTTTATCCTGCAATTCCTGACGATGAAGACCGCGAAGTTTTTCAAACGCCTGAACTGATAAAGACTTTGATGGAAAAGAAGATTTTGGGCGACAAAACCAACGGCGGATTTTTCAAAAAATCGAAAGATGCGGAAGGTAAAAGACAGATTCTTGAACTTGACCTTGAAACTTTTGAGTATAAACCACAAGAGAAAACGAAATTTCCGTCGCTTGACGCTGCGAAAGCGATTGAGGATTTGCCGAAACGTATCAAAACTCTGACTTGGGGACAAGATAATGTTGGCGAATTTCTTTGGAAAACTGTTTCGAGAATTTCGCGTTACGCGGCGAATCGGATTCCTGAAATTGCCGATACGATTGTCGAGATTGACAACGCGATAAAATGGGGTTTCGGTTGGGAAATCGGCGTGTTTGAAGCGTGGGACGCGATTGGTGTTACAGAATCGGTTGAGCGTATGAAAGCCGAAGGTCAGACGATTCCCGCGAATGTCGAGAAAATGTTGGAGTCGGGCGCGGAAACATTTTATAAATATGAAAACGGGCAGAAATCTTTTTACGATTTGGTCAACGGCGGCTACAAGGAAATTGCCGACCGACAAGGCGTTATCTTTTTGAAATCGGTCAAAGACCGCACAGGCGTTATCAAGAAAAATACGGGTGCGTCGTTGATTGACATCGGCGACGGCGTGGCGTGTTTGGAATTTCATTCAAAGATGAACTCCATCGGCGGCGACACAGTGCAAATGATGAACTTTGCATTGGACGAAGTGGAAAAGAATTTCACTGGCTTAGTCGTCGGCAATCAAGGCGGAAATTTCTCGGCTGGCGCGAATATTATGATGTTGCTTCTCGCGGCGCAAGAGGAAGAATGGGACGACATCAATATGATGATTCGCCAATTGCAAAACGCCGTGATGCGTCTGCGTTATTCGCCAAAACCCGTCGTTACTGCGCCTTATGGTTTGACGCTCGGCGGCGGTTGCGAGATTTCGATGCACGGCAACAAAACCCGTGCGGCAGGCGAAACTTACATTGGATTAGTCGAAGTCGGGGTCGGACTTTTGCCCGCAGGTTGTGGCACAAAGGAAATGACTTTGCGGACAATGGACAGAGCAAAGGAAACGCCCGATGCCGATCCGTTGGCGTTTTTGAAAGGAACTTTTGAAACAATCGGGATGGGCAAAGTCGCAACTTCGGCGCAAGAAGCAATGAGTTGGGGATTGCTACGCAAATCCGACGCGATTTCGATGAACGGCGACAGATTGATTGCCGATGCGAAACAGGAAGTTTTGAATCTCGCTTCGGCAGGTTACGTTCAACCCGTCGAGCGCGAAGATATTTTAGCGATGGGCGAAGCCGGACAAGCCGCGTTCAAAATCGCTCTGCACATGATGAAAAGCGGCGGTTTTATTTCCGAACACGACGCGTTAATCGGTAAGAAAATCGCTAAAATTATGTGTGGTGGCGATTTGAATCATCAGACTTTTGTTTCCGAAAGATATTTATTGGATTTGGAACGCGAGGCATTTTTGAGTCTGTGCGGGACGCGCAAAACGCAAGAAAGAATCGCGGGAATGTTGAAAACGGGCAAGCCTTTGCGAAATTAAAAAAGGAATA
>JANOXW010000726.1:0-3875 GCA_031418635.1 Acidobacteriota bacterium | reverse complement strand
AAAGTCATTATTATTTGACCTAAATACTTCTGAAACAACCTTAAACACTTATGAGATGAAACCGACTTTAGACATAAAGCCAAAAATATTCGGAATAAGTGAAAAGTGAAAGATGATAACTGATAGATAGTTTTCGAGTTTTTCAACCTCTCACTTATCACTTTTCACCTCTCACTTATTCCGAATGGTAAAAGTTTGTAAAAAAAGTCCTTAATTCCACAGGCTTTAAATAATTACTTCGGCGGTTCGACATTTTTGCCCGGCACAATCGTCGAAAGATTATATTTTTGCAAAGTCTTATTCAGATTTGCGGTGTCTTCGGCGACAAATTTATTGATTTGCGCGATTTTGTTTGGAAATTCTTTGCGTAACATCTCGAAATTTTCGACCATCGTCGGAGTCGGCGCGAAATTTCCGCCGCTGACGCTAAAATACAAACCGTTTAATTGATCCGCAAAATGCGACGGTGCGCGAATTCCGTCTTCAGGATTGGTCGCTAAACTACTGAGCAAATCGCTCACGCCTTTTTTGTAATCGGTCAACGCTTTGGTCAAATCTGCCGGAACTTCCGTCAGACGATCTTTGGCAACTTGTTCAACTTGGTCGGCTTGTTGCTTGATGCTGTCGAGTTGGCGCAAGCCGTCATTCATCACGGAAACCAAATCGCGCAATTTTATCGCCAAATCAAACTGCGCTTGCAACTCGCTGGTCGTGATTTGCACCGTCGGATCAACGCGGACTTCGACCTTCTTTTCGCCTTGCAGTGTGTCGCCGACAAAAAGTTTCACGGTATAAATGCCGGGCAAAACCTCAGGACCTTGCGGCGGTCTGCCAAATTCGAGTTGTTCGGGCGTTGGCGGACGGCGTTGACGCGCACCTTCTTGGCTGATATTCCAAGTCGTCCGATTCAAACCTTTTTCCTTTGACAGATTTTTAGATTCGCTAACCATTTTATTATTTGCGTCAAAAACCTGCATTTTAACAGGCGTTTTGGCATCGGCTTTATCCTTTAAATAATAAGTTATGAGCGCACCATTCGGCGGATTTTGACCTTTAAAAGGTTTGTCGCCGATGCCGTAGCGCGTCATCATCGTCGCAAAACGATAGGCTGGACGAATGTCAAAAAGAAAACCCGAACTTTGCAAAATGTCCGCGTTCAACTGCTGAACCGGCGTGGCATCGTCAAAAACCCAAAGACTGCGCCCGTGCGTTGCCAAAATCAAATCGTTGTCGCGTGGATGCACGAGAATGTCGTGAACGGCGACACGCGGAAAGTTTTTCATATTGAGTTCAATCCAAGTTTTCCCGCCGTCGTAAGTCGCATATAAACCCAATTCTGTTCCCGCATAAATCAAATTCGGATTCTTCAGGTCTTCACGGACAACGTGAACGTAGGCGTTTTCGGGCAAATTCCCTGAAATGTTCGTAAAACTATTGCCGCCGTCGGTTGTTTTGAAAACGTAAGGTTTGTAATCGTCAAATTTATGTCGGTCAAACGCGATGTATGCCGTATTTACATTAATGCGTGAAAGTTCAATGTGCGAAACGGATGAATCTGCCGAAATGTTCTTGACGTTTTTGATGATGTTCGTCCAATTTTTTCCGCCGTCGGTCGTAACTTGCAAATTGCCGTCGTCCGTTCCCGCCCAAATCGTATCGCGCTTTAAAGGCGATTCGGTGAGCGAAATAATCGTTCCAAAATATTCCGCAGAAGAGTTTTCGCTAAAAACCGGTCCGCCCGCATCTTTTAAACGCTCACGATTATTCGTCGTCAAATCTTGGCTGATTTGAGTCCAAGTTTTACCGAAATCGGTTGATTTGAAAACCACACTGCCCGCTAAATAAACCGTGTTTTTATCGTGTGGCGAAGGAATTAACGGCGCGTTCCAATTAAAGCGAAGTTTATCGTTTTCCGCCGCGCCGCCGACTCCGAAAAACGGCGCGACGAGTTGCTGTTCGCGGTTTTTCATATCGGTTCGGACGACGTTTCCGCCTTGCGATTCGGTCAAAAACAAATCAGGATTATCGGGATGTTCGATGGCAAAAAACCCGTCGCCAAAACTTATCATTCGCCAATCGTCGTTCAAAATCCCCGCCGGTTCACGGTTACGCGAAGGTCCAACCCAAGTTCCGTTGTCCTGCAAACCGCCCGAAACATTATAAAAAGGCGCGACATTATCGGCGAAAACCTGATAAAACTGTCCGGTCGCAAAATTGTTAATGTAATCCCAATTTCCGCCTTCGTTAGTCGAAACCGCCACACCGCCGTCTTGTCCTTGCCACATTCGTTTCGGGTTTTTCGGGTCAATCCAAAAAGCGTGATAATCAATGTGCGTCGTCGGTGCGATTCGCGCAAAAGTGCGTCCGCCGTCGAGCGATTTGAAAAGCGGCGATGCAACCGCATAAACTTTGTTTTCGTCAGTCGGGTCAACTCTCACACGAGTATAGTAAAATCCGCGTCCGACGATATTTTGATTTTTATAAACCTGTCGGAAATTTTCGCCCTTGTCATCCGAACGATAAAGTGTGCCTTCCTTTGCTTCGAGCATTGCATAGACAACATTCGGATTGCTCTGTGAAACCGACAAACCGATGCGCCCAATCAATTTCGGCAAACCTTTCTCGATTTTGTTCCAAGTTCGTCCGCCGTCAATCGAACGAAAAACACCGCCTTTTTCCGAACCACTCGTAAAAGTCCAAGGTTTTCGCTCAAAACGCCACATTCCCGCGTAGAGAATGTTCGGATTAACAGGGTCAATTTCAAGGTCGGACGCGCCGTGTTGTTTGTCAATATAGAGCGTTTTCGTCCAAGTCTTACCGCCGTCCGTAGTCATAAACACGCCGCGTTCTTCGTTTTCGCCCCAAGCGTGTCCGACTGCCGCAACGTAGGCAATATCAGGATTTTTCGGGTTGATGACGATTTTTGAAATCGTGTTCGTGTCCTTCAAACCGAGATGTTTCCAAGTCTTGCCGCCGTCGGTTGATTTATAAACGCCATCGCCGAACGAAACCGAATTTCGCACATTTGATTCGCCCGTGCCAACCCAAATCACATCAGGATTTCCCGGTTCAAGCGCGATGTCGCCAACGGAAATCGAAGTTTGACGGTCAAAAATCGGTGTCCAATCAATGCCGCCGTTGACGGTTTTGAAAATTCCGCCCGCGCCCGTGGCGACATAAACAATATTCGGGTCTCCCGCCACACCTTCAATGTCGGCAACTCGTCCGCCCATATTCGACGGACCGATACTGCGCCAACTCAGATTTGCCATCGCCGTTGTCGCTGTCATCTTTTCATCCGCTTTTTTATCATCGGAAGCAGTTTGCGCCGACGCGGAAATAATACCTAAACACAGGCAAAAAAGAGTCAGACACACGCTGACTGTCGTTTTCAATCTTTGATTTTTCATTTCGGTTTCTCCAAGAAATAGATTTGGTTTGCTTTTAACGCGATGTGATACGCATTATCAAAGACAAAAGTTTAACTACATTTTTTCAATTTGATTGCTTGTAATGAAGTTTTATGTATTCTTCTAAAATCCAACACTGCTCTCCTATTTTTTCTCCGCTTATTACTTTACACCAATTACTTTTTCTCTCGAATTGTGAATTTCCTGCAAATTTCTCACGATTACTTTTTCCTGTGATCTTTTCGTGGCAATCGCTTCGATTAATACTTCCGCGCCGGTCAAAACATTTAACTACAAAGCCTTTTTTAATTTTCGTTTTCTGTTAATTCAAAGATTTGTGCAAACTCTTCAATTTTCGCTTGCAGGAGTTTTTTTCAGGCAATTTTGTTTCGTAGTCGGCGATTAAAGCGGGCGAAATATTTCTTGCGAGTGCGTATTCGACAACCGTGTCGTCTTTGCATTTAC
>JANOXW010000725.1:0-5309 GCA_031418635.1 Acidobacteriota bacterium | reverse complement strand
GATGGCGCATCAGATGTCCACTCTGACTGCCCAAAACTACGTAGGTCGATAGTTACCACATGAAAACCCCAACGGCTATACGCCTTGAGTGCCATCTGTCGAATATAGTCAAAGTTTTTGGTGGTTACACTTACGATTGGTTTAATAAGAGTAATGCAACAGATTTTACAGTTGCATTCTTGGGAACCAGCGGAACACCAATTTCGACGCAAGTTTCCTTGTTCAATGCGAACACATTTATCTTCGGAAGAGGTGATTTGGGTAGAACCGATCTTTTCACCCAAACGGATTTTGCTATAACGCACCGATATAAATTTGGTCAGGATGGCAGATTCGGTTTAGCCTTTGAAGTTAATTTAATTAATCTTTTCAATGAAAACAATGTTACCGATGTTTACAACATTGTTACTGCCAGCAGTTTGGCGGGTACACAAGGTGCTTTCAACTTGTTTTCCGGTTGTCTGAACAACGTCTGCGACGAGTTAAACACTATTCGTAGAGTCTTTTCCGGTGGAATTCGGGATCGCGTTCTGCAATTAGTAAATACCCAAGTGCAGATTGGAACTACTGCTGCAGGTGCGCCTGTTTTTGATACAATTACACCTGATGCAAGATACGGACAGCCGTTGAGTTTCCAAACTAACAGACAGGTTCGTTTCGGATTTCGTTTCTCCTTCTAATTGAAGTAGAAATGACTCAAAAGCCCGGCTCAAAACCGGGCTTTTTTTTTAGATTGCTATATTTTTTGAGTTTTAATCTTTGGAATTGTTGATGAATTATTGGAATCTTGTTACTATAGTCTTCCATATTTACTTTCAAAACTCACTATAAACCTAGGTATGGTAATTTCTCGCTTAATTTAAGGTCAGGTGTTTATAGTTACTCACAAAAGTTAATCGGTAACAAAAGGAGTTTGAAAATGAAGATGTGTAGAAAAATTAAATTAGCAGCAACTTTTTTTAATTATAATTTTATAGTCATACTTTTTGTTTTACTTATTTCTATCGCCATAAGTAAAAATGTATATGGAAAGAGTTCAAGCTACCACCATAACAGTTCCGCCTTAATCAATAGAATTAGTGGTTTTGTATTTGATGAGAAGCGAAATCCTATTGCCGAAATTTATGTCGAACTGCAAGATGAGCTTTATCGCTCAATCAATCGAATTCGGACTGATGGAAGCGGAAGATACGTTTTCGCGGGTATGAGTGAGGGTAATTATTATATTCACATCATACCGACTCAAGGAGATTTTGAAGAACAAACTCTACGAGTTGAAATAGTTAATTTGGGACCACAAGGCGGCACATTTGGAAGAAGTGATGAAGTTACACAGGATTTTTACTTGCATGCCAGAAAGAAAACTTCCGACATTCTAAGTGAACCGAGTGTGTTTTTTGCTCAAGATATTCCTAAAAACGCCCAATCGCTTTATGAAAAATCTGTGTCGCTTTTTAATCAGAAGAATGATGCCGAAGGTATTAAATCGCTCGAAGAAGCCATACATATTTTCCCAACTTATTTTTTAGCTTTGAACAGACTTGGTTATGCTTATTTTGAGCAGAAAAAATTTGATTTAGCAAGCGAGTATTTTGCAAAAGCTGCTGATATAAATCCTAAAAGTGAACCGACAATATATTTATTATCTTATTCGGTTTTTATGACTAAACGATATGACGCTACAATTACAATGTTGCAAGGTGCAATAGATTTGCAACATTCTACTCTACGCATCCATTTACTTCTTGGCAGATCGTTTCGGGCAGTTAAAAAATATCAAGAAGCAGAAAAAGAATTAAAGATAGCGCAAAGCCTTGATATTACAAAAACTGCCGAACCAAATTGGGAATTAGCTTTGCTTTATGGAAATAATCTGAAAAGATTCGGAGAAGCCGCTGACCAGTTAGAAATATTTCTCAAATTACAGCCCGATTTCAAAGATAAGGAAAACATCAAAAAACTTATCTTACAATTTAGAAATAAAGAAAGATGAACACTTCTGCTAAACAGTTAGGTTCATTTTAATAAATGTCCCATCTTTTCTTTTTTTACGAGAAGATAATGTGCCGCTGGTTGTTTAGTTTCAACCTCAATCGGGATGCGCTCAATGATTCGCAAACCGGCATCTTCTAAAGCCTTTAGTTTATCAGGATTATTTGACATTACACGAACTTTGCAAAGTCCTAGATCAAAAAGTATTTCGGCGCATTGTTGATATTCCCGTGCGTCAACGGCAAAACCCAATTCTTCGTTGGCTTCAACGGTGTCCGCACCTTCGTCTTGCAAAGCGTAAGCGCGGATTTTGTTGATGATTCCGATGCCGCGACCTTCTTGTTGTTGATAGACGATTGCGCCGAGACCTTCGGCTTCGATTAATTCCATCGCTTTTTTTAACTGCAAGCCGCAATCGCATTTGATTGAACCGAACACATCACCCGTCAGACATTGCGAATGAATCCGCACGAGTGTCGGAACTTCCGCGTGCATTTCGCCTTTGAATAAAACGACAAATTCTTCGCTACTCATTTTTGAGCGATAGCCGGCGATTTTGAATTCGCCAATTTGTGTCGGCAAATTGGCTACGGCGATTTTCTCCACCGAAATTGTATGCGTTTTCGGCAAACAATCATTATTATTTTCTGACAAATTAAAATTATTTTCTGACAAATTAAAACTCCAACTAAAATAACTTTGAGAATATTATAACTCTATCTGAACAGAAATTGTATATGTTGGATTAAAGAATTGGTTTGTTTTTTGTAAAAATCGCAAAAATTTTTATTGATTTTTCTGCACTTGCAAAATGAGAAAAGTCAGTTAGCTATGACAAACTAAGGAGTTACACAGCTAACTGACTTTTTGAAAATCAATAAAATTTAATTTTTATTTTCTTCCGAGTTTTCGTTTTTTTCCGTATCTTCTTCTTTTTCCTGGTGGGCGAAGACTGCGCCGTCAGTTGTTCCGAACATACGCGATAAAAGTCTGCTTAAAACCTCTGAAACTTTGGAAGGTTTTCCGTTTTCGACCACAACTTGTGTCGTGCTTTCGTCTGCCAAAGCAAAATCCAACCGAACAAGTTCCGACGTAACGTGGCGGCAATATGAACAATCAACTAAATGTTTGACAACCGGCTGGGCTTCGCGCTCTTGCAAATTGCCTTCGACGAAAGCCGCAACGGAATCTTCGTCTAAATGAATTTTTTCCGAAAAACTATTACTCGAAGTTTTTAGACGTAAATAGCGGTCAAGTATGCCTTGAATTTGAATATCTTCCGTATTTATTAGCCCCTTATTTTCCATCTCGGTTCCAGCCTCCCACACTAAAGACGAAACATCTCTGTGTTTTTGCATAAGTTTAAATTTTAAGGGGCGTTTTAAATAATTGTTTCTGATGTGTGAAAGAATTATTAAGTTGTCATTAAATTTCGATAAAGATTTGGGCTGGCTAGGTCTTGTGTGGCAAGTTCCAGACAAATCTCAATTTCCTTTTCGCTTAAATTATGGATTGAATGAAGTTCCGTGCGGAAAAGTTTTAAAACTTTGGCGTAACTTTTTTCCAGCCAACGCATAATAGTTGATTCGTGAATACGGCTGTTAGGTTTATTTTCACGATTTGACGATTTTCGCTGAAACCAATCACGCAATGGCGAAGTCGAACTTTCGACCAATCGCGCAATTTCGCGCAGTTTTAACTCTTCGACGTGATAATAAAGAAGCAGAAGTTTCTCGTGATTATCTAGCGCGGCAAAGGCATTTTCAATCGCCGTCAAAGTTGCTTTTCGATAACGGTCTTTGGCGATTTGGGCAATCATTTCGTCTTCGCCGCCCAAATTCGTATCGGCAAAACTCGCGTGAGTATAACTTTCACCGACATTTTCCGTCATTTCATCCAGCGAAACTTCGTCGTGGCTGGCGCGATGTAAATCAACCAGCGAATGCCAAATAACCGTCCGCAACCAACCGCGCAAACTGCCGCGTCCGCTGTAAGTTGCAAACTTTGAAACTCTTTCGCCGTCAACTACTCGCGTTCCGTAAAGTTCGACATAAACCGTGTCAATAACTTCCTGCGCGTCAATTTCCGTTCTCGCTAAATGCCGCGCCACTCTTTCCAAATACGCCCGATGTTGTTGGTCAAATTCCCACCAAGCGCGTTCATTGCCATTAGCGCAAGCCAACGCTAAAAATAAATCATCGGCTTGAATCTGTTGTAAAAAGTCTGCAAGTTCTTTGTTTGTCGGAGTTTCAGAAGCGACTGTGGAAAGATATTTTTGAGCAGTTCTTTTTAGCGAAGTTTTGAAACACTCATTACGCACTCCAAAATTCGGCGCATTTTCAGCACATCGAGCGAAAATCTCGTTGATGACGGATTCACATTCGACTAGCAAATCTTGATGCTTTATCGTTTCAGGGGACATTTTGATTTATCATTATAAACAATTTTTTCAATTTGTCATAGCTTTTTTTTTAAGAATCGAATTAAATAAAAGTTACTCATCCGACACTTCCCGATTCCAAGGTTAAATTTTGATTTTGAGCATTAGACATCGGACTTTGGAGTTTATCTTCTGCGTATTGCAGTTGATAAAGTCGCCAATAAAGTCCGCGCTTGCCCAAAAGTTCGTTGTGCGTTCCGGCTTCGCGCAGTTCGCCGTGATGGAAGACGAGTATTCTATCACATTTTTGAATAGTTGATAATCTGTGCGCGACAATTAGCGAAGTTCTCGCCTGCATTACGCGGTCAACCGCTTGTTGAATGAGTTGTTCGGTTTCCGTGTCAATCGAACTCGTCGCTTCGTCTAAAACCAAAATCGAAGGCTCAAAAGCCAACGCCCGCGCAAAGGAAACGAGTTGCTTCTGCCCAACGGAAAGTCCCGCGCCGCGCTCTTTAACTTGGGATTTGTAAGTTTCGGGCAGTTTATTGATAAATTCGTCGGCGTGAACTTCCTTTGCCGCCCAAACGATTTTTTCATCGGAAATTTCTTTATTTCCAAGTCGAATATTGTCGGCAAGCGAACCGCTAAAAAGAAAAACATCCTGCAAAACAACCGCAAAATTCGCCCTCAAACTTTCCAAATCCCAATCACGCACGTCAACATCGTCAAGCAAAATTTTGCCTTTCTGCACATCGTAAAAACGCATCAACAGATTTGTAACCGTAGTTTTTCCCGAACCCGTATGACCAACCAATGCGATTGATTCGCCAACATTTATTGAAAACGAAACATTTTTCAAAACATAATCTTCATCTTTATAAGCAAACCAGACGTTTTGAAATTCGATTTTGCCGACGGCTTTTCCCGATTTTTTCGG
>JANOXW010000724.1:0-1694 GCA_031418635.1 Acidobacteriota bacterium | reverse complement strand
TCTCCGCGCCGGCACCGGATTTTTGCAAAAACTCACGGCGTTCCAGAGGCTCAAGCGATAATGCTTCCAGCAGCAGTTCTTTTACTTTTTTCCAGTTTTCCTTTTCCATATTTTAGAGTTTTCTACCAATGCTTTATGGTATATGCGTATTCGGATGAGAAAATCAGCCAAAATATTTTGTTTTGGTCTTTGGTCTTCGGTCTTCGGCTTTCGTATTATTCTTAAAATTTAACCTTAATCTCGCAGTTTTTATTGACTATTCGATTGGCTGAACACCAATGGGAAAGAATATAGAGACGACCAAAGACCGAAAACCGAAGACCAAAGACCAATCTTCTATCTTTGATTTAATTCGCGGTAAAGCCAGAGTCGTGCGGCTTGCCATTCGCGTCCGACGGTTCGTTCGCTGATGTCGAGGCTTTCGGCAATTTCCAGATTCGTCATTCCACCGAAAAAGCGCATCTCGACGATTTTCGCTTGTTGTTCGTCAAGTTCTGCAAGCCGTTCGAGGACTTCGTTAAGCATCAAGATAGAATCGGCGCGTTCTTCGAGCGAAATCTGCACATCGTCCAGCGAGAAATGAATCACATTGTTGCCGCGTTTGTCGGAAGCGTGGCGACGAGCGTGATCAACTAAAATCTGCCGCATCATCCGCGATGCGATGCCGTAGAAATGGCTTCGATTCTTCCATTCCGCGCCGGATTGTTCCGACAATTTCATAAACGCTTCGTGAACCAACGCCGTCGGCTGCAACGTATGATTAGCGCGTTCCATTGACATCAGGTAACGCGCTTGTCGTCTCAATTCATCATAAACAAAAGGTAACAGACGCTCTTTCGCGTCTTCGTTGCCGTTGTTCCAGTCTTGTAAAATTTGTGTGATTTCAGGCGTTTGTTTATCACTCATAAATAAATCGTTGGGATAGCTTTTATCAAATATAGCTTATTCGTCAGCAAAATAAAACTATTTCTAAAAAAATTTGGCTGACTTTATCGGCTTATTACGCATATTATAAGTGAGAGCGCACAAGCGAAATAGTTGATAAGATATATGGAAAGAAATTTTGTATATCGAACTGGGAAATAGTGAAAAACTTTTGACCAAAACATTCGGCGATTTTTCTTTAATTTATTCGCTTTCACAAATGGAGAATAAAAAAATGGCAAACACAGTTGTATGTAGATTGATTACAGGTAACTCTTGGGAAACTGGCAATTCCAAACGCGGTTTAGCGGCGGTTTTGGAACTTTATTCACATTCGGGCGGCGCACCGCGTCGGCTTGTGGTTTGTGAAACGCAAACGCTGGTTTTGAATTATGGCGACCGCCTTAAATGTATTTCGGGACAAATCAGTATTTTGATAAATCCCGGCACGGCGGCAGGTGCATTTAGATTGTTTTCCAACTTGCAGGCTTGTGTTAATTGGAATGATCGCACCGAATTAGAGATAAATGATGAAACGACCAAACAAATTCAACGCGGCGCAATCGGCGTGATGAATGACATCGGCACGATTCAAACAAAATCCGGCGGAGTTACCAGATAATGATATTTTGTGATAAAAATACTGTTAAAATAAATAAGGAGAAAATAAATTTATGGGCGTAGATTTAAACACTTGAATGGCGATTGCCACCATTCTCGGCGGAAAACTTGTTCTCATCGGTGGAGAATATACCGTAGGAACTTTGGTT
>JANOXW010000723.1:0-4511 GCA_031418635.1 Acidobacteriota bacterium | reverse complement strand
GGTGCATCCCGACATTTTAACTTCGCTGAATAGCGGAACACGGTTGGGTAGATATTTTAATACGGCTAATAAACTTCTGCCGATGGCTTTCCCCGAAGGTTCGCCGTGTCATCCGGCTTACGGCGCGGGACACGCGACGGTTGCCGGGGCTTGCGTAACGATTTTGAAAGCGTGGTTTGATGGAAACTTCGTCATTCCAAATCCGATTACGACCGACGTTACGGGACAAAATTTAGTGCCTTATGTTGGACCGCCTTTGACCGTTCGCGGCGAACTCAACAAAATCGCGTCTAACGTGGCTCTTGGTCGCAACATCGCGGGTGTTCATTGGCGTTCGGATGCGACGGAATCGCTTCTACTTGGCGAAGAAGTCGCCATCAGTATTTTGCGCGACCAAAGAGCGTCTTACAACGAAGTCTTTAACGGCTTCACCTTTACCAGATTTAACGGCACAAGCATTACCGTTTAGATTGTGGTTGAAGATACATTTGCAAGAAGGGATAGATTTTAGGTCTATCCCTTCTTTTTTTATGAATTTGATAATCAATCGTCCTTCAAAGTTGCGAAATATAAAAAATGCTTCAATTAGTTTTTTTGAAAAATGGTTTGCTATAATGACGTGAATTTTGCTTTTATCAAATTATGCCAAAACGCACAGACATTCATAAAATTTTAATCATCGGTTCAGGTCCAATCGTCATCGGACAGGCTTGCGAATTCGATTATTCGGGAACGCAGGCTTGCCGCGCTTTGAAGGACGAAGGCTTTGAAGTCATTCTTGTAAACTCAAATCCGGCGACGATTATGACTGATCCGGAAATTGCTGACAAAACTTACGTCGAACCGCTAACGCTTGAAACTTTGAGTGCAATTATCGAAAAAGAAAAGCCTGATGCACTTTTGCCGACAGTTGGCGGACAAACTGCGTTGAATTTGTCGGTTGAACTTTACGAACAAGGAATTCTGGACAAATTCGGCGTAAGACTCATCGGCGCAAATATCAATTCTATCAAAGTCGGCGAAGACCGCGAACTTTTCAAAAAAGCGATGGACGAAATTGGAATTCCATCAGCAAAAGGCGGATTCGCGCACACTTGGGACGAAGCGAAAAAGATTGTCGAAACGACGGGTTATCCGGCGATTATTCGTCCGGCATTTACGCTCGGCGGAACAGGCGGCGGCGTGGCTTTTAACCCCGAAGAGTTTGAAGGAATCGTCAAAGGCGGACTCGCCGCATCGCCGATTTCGCAGGTTTTGATTGAAGAATCAATTCTCGGTTGGAAAGAATACGAACTCGAAGTAATGCGCGACCTGAACGATAATGTCGTGATTATTTGTTCAATCGAAAATTTCGATCCGATGGGCGTTCACACGGGCGATTCGATTACGGTTGCACCCGCGCAGACGCTGACCGATGTCGAATATCAACGGCTTCGAGATATGTCAATTGCTTGCATTCGCAAGGTCGGAGTGGAAACGGGCGGCTCGAATATTCAGTTTGCCGTCAATCCCGAAAACGGCGATGTTCGCATAATTGAAATGAATCCGCGTGTTTCGCGTTCGTCTGCACTTGCGTCAAAAGCGACAGGTTTTCCGATTGCGAAAATCGCCGCAAAACTTGCAGTCGGCTACACTTTGGACGAAATTCCGAACGATATTACCGAGAAAACTCCGGCAAGTTTTGAGCCGACGATTGATTATGTCGTTACCAAAATTCCGAAATGGGCGTTTGAAAAATTTCCCGGCGCGGAAGATGTTTTAGGAACGCAGATGAAATCAGTTGGCGAAGTGATGGCAATCGGCAGAACCTTTAAAGAATCTCTTTTCAAAGGTTTGCGCTCGCTTGAAGCAGTCAAGCCATTGCGTTTAGAAGGAATTCCCGACCACGAATTACAGCGCAAACTTGCACGTCCGAATTCAAACCGTTTCTCTTACTTAACTTATGCACTTCGCAACGGTTATTCGATTGAAGAAATTCATCGCCTGACAAAAATTGACCCGTGGTTTCTCGAACAATTACAAGAAGTGATGCAACTTCAGGCGCGAATTGACGGACGCAACTTAAACGATGTGCCGAGCGAAGTTTTGCGAATGGCGAAAGAGTTTGCGCTTTCAGACAGACGCATTTCTTATCTAACGAATTCGACTGAAGAAGCGGTTAGAGAACGACGAAAAAATCTCAATATCGTGCCGGTTTATAAACGAGTTGACACCTGCGGCGCGGAGTTTGAATCGCACACGCCGTATCTTTATTCGACCTACGAAGAAGAATGCGAAGCTGAGCCGACGACGCGGCGAAAAATTATGATTTTAGGTTCGGGACCGAATCGCATCGGGCAGGGAATCGAGTTTGATTATTGCTGTTGCCACGCGAGTTTTGCGCTTCACGATGCCGATTTTGAAACAATTATGGTCAACTGTAATCCCGAAACCGTTTCAACCGATTATGACACTTCGGACAGATTATATTTTGAGCCACTGACGTTTGAAGATGTGATGAACATTGTCGAAAAAGAAAAACCGACCGGCGTAATCGTCCAATTCGGCGGACAAACGCCGCTCAATTTAGCTGACCGTTTGCACAACGCCGGAGTTCCAATCATCGGCACTTCGCCCGATTCGATTGACCTTGCGGAAGATAGAAAAAGGTTTAGCGCATTGCTCCAAAAATTGAAAATTCCGCAACCCGAAAACGGCACGGCGATTTCGCCCGTCGAAGCAAAAATTATCGCCAACAAAATCGGTTATCCCGTGATCGTGCGCCCAAGTTTTGTGCTTGGCGGACGTGCGATGGCGATTGTTTATGATGAACAAACTTTGGACGAATATATGCGTTCGGCGGTTGATGCTTCGCCCGCAAAGCCGATTTTGATTGATAAATTCCTTGAACGCGCGGTCGAAATTGATGTTGACGCGCTCGCCGACGAATCGGCGGTCGTCATTTGCGGAATTCAGGAACATATCGAAGAAGCTGGAATTCATTCAGGCGATTCGTCGTCGGTTTTGCCCGCGCAGAAAATCGCCGAAGAGCATCTCGAAACTATCAAACATTACACCGTAAATCTGGCGAAAGCCTTAAAAGTAGTCGGTTTAATGAACCTGCAACTTGCCATCAAAGACGACCGCGTTTATGTTATCGAAGTAAATCCGCGAGCCTCAAGAACCGTTCCGTTCGTCGCCAAAGCAACGGGTGTTCCGATTGCAAAAATCGCGGCTTTAATTATGGCAGGCGATAAAAAATTGGTAGATTTTAATTTGCCCGAAGTCTTAGCCGTTCCAAAAATCTTCGTCAAATCGCCCGTGTTTCCGTTCAAAAAATTCGCCGGAGTTGACCCGATTCTCGGACCCGAAATGCACTCGACGGGCGAAGTTATGGGCGTTGGCGACACCTTCGGCGAAGCCTACGGCAAAGCGATGGAAGGCGCATTTTTAACTTTGCCGATGGCGGGCAAAGCCTTTATTTCCGTCAATGATTCCGACAAAGGTCAAGCCGTAATTTTGGCGCGAAGATTAAATAATCTCGGCTTCGATCTTGTCGCTACCTACGGCACAACCAAACGCCTCCAAGAAGTCGGCTTAACCTGCGAAACCGTTTTCAAAGTCAACGAAGGTCGCCCGAACATCGCCGACTACATTAAACAAGGCGAAATCTCACTCATCATCAACACGCCTTTGGGCAAAACTTCGCACTACGACGAACAAGCCATCCGCAAATCCGCGCTCCAATTCAACGTCCCAACCGTAACCACCATCACCGGCGCAGAAGCCTTAATCGAAGCGATTGCAACAAAGAAAAATCAAGAAAAAGTAATCGTCAGAAGTTTGCAGGAAATTCATTCAACGAAAGATATTGCTAACGCAAAATGAATCAAACGAAAAATCTTTACAATTTTTGTATATGCTCATACAATACACAATTAGATGAAAGCAAACATCGAAAATTGTGAAGGTTTTGAATGGGACGAAGGCAATTCTAATAAAAATTGGCATCTTCACGGCGTAACGGACGGCGAATGTGAAGATGTCTTTTTTAATTTGCCGCTAATAATTGCTTCCGATAAAAACAATTCTGAAATCGAAACAAGATTTTTTGCATTAGGAGCAACTGATGCAAGCCGTTGGCTTTTCATTGCTTTTACTGTCCGAAATAATTTAATTCGGGTGATTTCCGCCCGCGATATGACGAAAAGTGAAGAAAGAATTTATGTCGAAAAAATTAAAAGAGATACCAAATTTTAATAACGAAACTGAAGAGCGAAAGTTTTGGACTGAAAACAATTCAACCGAATTTGTTGATTGGGAAAAAGCAGAATCGGTTATTTTACCGAAGCTAAAACCGACCACGCGGACAATTTCTATCCGAATTTCCGCCTCAATGCTCGACAAAATTCGCCTCGTTGCCAACAAACGCGATGTTCCGTATCAATCGCTCATCAAATCATTTTTGCAAGAAAGAATTGATGAAGAATTAAAACCTTCAAAAGTTTGAGGTTGGCGTTTTAATTAAATTT
>JANOXW010000722.1:0-1540 GCA_031418635.1 Acidobacteriota bacterium | reverse complement strand
CAAAAAATAATTTGAAAATTTTCTTTAATTTTTGCGTCTTTTGTGCATTTTTGCGGCTATTTCTCTTTATAGCTTTAATCGTAATATTCCAAGCCTAAATGTGTAATCAAATCTTCGCCTTGCAGATGTCGAAGCGTGTTTTTGAGTTTCATCAATTGGATAAAAAGGTCGTGTTCGGGATAAAGTCCGGGCGCGGTTTGCGGGGCTTTGAAATAAAACGACAGCCATTCTTGCACACCTTTCATTCCGGCGCGTTTCGCCAAATCCATAAACAATGCCAGATCGAGTGCCAGCGGCGCGGCTAAAATCGAATCGCGGCACATAAAATCAATTTTTATCTGCATTTTATAGCCAAGCCAGCCGAAAATATCTATTGCGTCCCAACCTTCTTTGTTGTCGCCGCGCGGCGGATAATAGTTGATGCGAACAACGTGCGAAAAATCTTTATAAAGCTCAGGATAAACGTCCGGTTGCAAAATATGTTCGAGAACCGAAAGTTTTGACTCTTCTTTGGTCTTGAAATTTTCCGGGTCGTCCAAAACTTCGCCGTCGCGGTTGCCCAAGATGTTGGTCGAATACCAACCGTCTAAACCCAACATTCTCGATTTAAAGCCGGGAGCAAGAATCGTTTTCATTAAAGTCTGTCCGGTTTTAAAATCTTTGCCACAAATCGGTGCGCCCGTTTGTTCGGCAAGTGTAACCAAAGCGGGAATGTCAACCGTCAAATTTGGTGCGCCGTTGGCAAACGGAACGCCCGATTTGAGCGCGGCGTAAGCATAAATCATCGAAGGCGCGATTCGCGCATCATTATCATACAAACCTTTTTCAAACGCATCCAAAGTTTGATGAACCTCAGATTGTTCGAGAAAAATTTCCGTCGAAGCCGCCCACACGACGACGAGTCGGTCGCAATTATTTTTTAATTTAAAATCGGCAATTTCTGCGATGAGTTGTTCGGCAAGTTCCATTTTGTTCTTGCCCGTTTTGACGTTTTCGCCATGAAGTCGCTTGACGTAATTTTGCTCAAAAACGGCTTTCATCGGTTTGAGCGAAGCGAGTTGTTCAGAAACTTGATTGAGCAAATCCTTGTCCAAAACGCCGGCGTTCATTGCCGCGTCAAACGCATTGT
The DNA here is from genome assembly GCA_031418635.1 of Acidobacteriota bacterium. GTDB lineage: Bacteria > Acidobacteriota > Blastocatellia > Pyrinomonadales > Pyrinomonadaceae. The sequence goes on along the minus strand of JANOXW010000722.1, from coordinate 411 downwards.
CGGAAAAAATATCCCACGCGCCGAAAACGATGTCGTCCAAATTTGCCAACGGCACAAAGTCTTTAATTTTAGGCGAACGATTTTCCGTGCGTTTGCCTAAACGAATAGTTCCCATCTGCGTTAGCGAACCGATAGGTTCGGCTAATCCACGTTTGATAGCTTCCACACCAGCGACAAAAGTTGTGCTGACCGCGCCGAGTCCGACCAGCAAAATTCCGAGTTTGCCCTCTGCGGGAGCAATTTCAACACCTTTTTCTACCATTAAATTTCCTCCAAGAAACAAAAGAGAAATGATAACTTTCCTGTAACATTAAGACAAACCTAGAAAAGAAATTATGCAGAAGTTAAATTTGATTTTTTTGTATCATTACCTTGTGTGCAACTTAAAGTTTAGTGTTCCAAAAAGCTAAA
>JANOXW010000721.1:0-19323 GCA_031418635.1 Acidobacteriota bacterium | reverse complement strand
TATCTTTGTGAATTCGACGGCGCACGGGAAAGAAAAATCTTGCTGACGATTATAAAATCGTAAAAATTTGTGCCGAATCAGTTTTTTTTATTCTTATCCAAGAATTTTTTTGTAACAAACCCCACGCCGAGCATCAACAATCCTATTATGACCAAATAAATATTGATGTTTTTATACAAAAGGTAAATCACGAACGATATGGCAAACACAATCAGAGCAATTAAACTGCTCACAACATAAATTAAATCGGCATAATCTTCTTTCATATTTTTAATTGATTTCCGCATCAAGCATTTTTTGTAAATCGGCTTCGCTAAGTGTGTAAATTTCACTGCAAAAACCGCACGTCATTTCTGCGCCTTGGTCTTCGGCAAGCATTGATGCAACTTCCTCGCGTCCGAGTGCGGAAATAAGCGAAACCGCACGTTCAAACGAGCAGTTACATTCAAATTTGACTTCTCTTTCTTCTAAAATCTCGAAATCAATCTCGCCAAGAGCAAGTTTTACAAGGTCTTGTGCGGTTGCGCCTTCGCTGATAACGCCCGTGATACGCGGCGCGTGGGCGATGGTGTCTTCGATCATCGTAATAAGATGTTCGTTTGCGCCCGGCATTATTTGAATCATCACGCCGCCCGACGCTTTGACGAAAGGTTCTTTGTTTTGCAATAAAACGCCTAACATAACGGCAGACGGAATTTGTTCGGACTTTGCCAGATAATAAGCAAAATCTTCGGCAATTTCGCCTGAAACAATCGGAACTGAGCCGATATACGGTTCGCGGTGAAGTCCGATGTCAAAGCCCGATTCGCGGATAACATAAAACATTCCGTTGCCGACGATTCCCGCTACGTCGAATTTTCCGTTGCCATTCGGCGGTAGTTCAGCCAGAGGGTTTTTGACGAAACCGCGAACTTTGCCGTCAGCGGTGGCTTCGGCGGTAATTCCGCCAACCACGCCATCGCATTCGATTTTGACGGTCAAACGGTCAAATTCTTTCAGACTCGAACCGAGCAAAAGCGTTCCCGTCATCACACGACCGAGCGCGGCGGCAACCGTCGGCGAACTCTTGTGTCGGCGCATTGCTTCGGTGGCGATTTCGGTAGTGATTGCCGCCATAAATCGAATCGTTCCATCGGCGGCTGTGCCATTGATGAGTTTGTCCATAATTTACAGTTTCGACAAATTTATAGGCAAAAGTCAAATTCCTTAATTGTCAGAAATTATTTTAAAATAGTAAAAAAAATTTTAGGCGCAAAACTTAAGGAATTACTTTAACTTACACGATATTTTGGTAAAATTTTTATGACAGCCACAATATATTGTGCATTTTTTTCTTGACAACACAATTTGAATTCGGTTATATTTCATTTCACTTGAGATAAAAACCAATGCCCTTAATCTCAAGTGGAGTTCAGAAGCAGTTCTTCCATACTCGCATTTTGATAATGCAAAAAAAGGATAAAAAAGTTAAAATTATAAGTTAGCGGTGTCTTAATTGACATAAGGAGAGATGAGTCAAATGAGTACAGTCTTTGAGCCTGTGGTATCTAACGTTGTCGCCAAAAACGGAAAGTCTAATGGAAACGGCACGGGAACTTCCCTAAAGCGCGAAATCAAACCGATTGGTTTGAACGGTCAAAAAGTCGTCAGCAAACGCTATTCGCTGAAAGATGAGATAGGCGAACCGCTTGAAACTTGGGACGATATTGTGCGCCGCGTCGTCGGTCATGTTGCCACCGCCGAAAAAGATTCGATGATGCGCGATTATTTCTATAATTCGATGACGGAAATAATGCTCAACCGCGAATTTGTGCCGAATACGCCTTGTTTAGTCAACGCCGGCAAACCCAAAGGTCAACTCGCCGCTTGTTTCGTTCTAAATGTTCCCGATTCGATCAACGGCATTATGGAACACGCGCAAGCCGCCGCGATTATTCATCAAACAGGCGGCGGCACGGGAATGACCTACGAATTTCTGCGCCCCGCCGGTGCGATGGTTAATTCGACACGCGGCGTAGCTTCGGGTCCTGTTTCGTTTATGAACATTGTCAACACGATGACCGAAGTCGTCAAACAAGGCGGCGTGCGGCGTGGCGCAAACATGGGAATGATGCGATGTTCTCACCCTGATCTCCTTCGTTTTATTCACGCCAAGAACGACCAACATTCCCTGACTAATTTCAATATTTCCGTCAACGTAACTGACAAATTTATGGCAGCCGTTGACAATGAAGAATGGTTTCAAACCGAATTCAAAGGTGAAGCGTGGACGCAACCCGTTTTTGACCCGCTGACCGGCACGGATTATGTCGTCTATCGCAGTCCCAATGGCGAAACCGTAACTTTTGCCGACAAACTTGCCTTTGAAACCGCCGACCTTGCAGATTGCACCATCGGACAACCACCGAAAGCGGGAATGGTTTACGCGAAGGATATTTGGAATCGCATCATCGCTTCGGCGCACAAATATGCCGAACCCGGAATCGCGTTTATTGACCAAGTAAATCGCCACAATCACATGATGAATTCGATGGGACCAATTTATGCAAGTAATCCATGCGGCGAACAATTTTTACATTTTTCAAATTCGTGTAATCTCGGAAGTATTGATTTATCAAAGTTTTACAAACAAGTTGGCAACGGCACAAATCCCGATGAATGTATCGAATGGGAACGTCTGGCGCGGGCAACGCAACTTAGCACACAATTTCTTGACAATGTGATTGATGCCGGGTATTTTCCGCTTGACGAGATTGATGATGTCGTCAAACGCACTCGTCCCGTCGGGTTAGGAATTATGGGTTTTGCGGATTTATGTTTGAAACTAAAAATTACTTACGGCGAACTCGATTCGATTGATTTGATGGACAAAGTGATGGGTTTTGTCAGACGCGAATCGTGGAAAGCGTCGCTGAAATTAGGCGCGGAGAAAGGCATGTTTCCTGAATTTGAAAGAAATCGTGAAGCCTACGCCAAATTTCTCTACGACGAAATCGGCATTTCGCGTGATACGCCTTTAACGCCGCGCAATTATGAAACGACAACGATTGCTCCGACGGGAACGATTTCGTTGGTTGCGGAAACTTCAAGCGGTTGCGAACCGAATTTTTCGTGGGCGTATGTCCGTCAAGACACGATTGGAACGCGGACTTACGTTCACACACTGGCGGCGCAGGCGTTGGGAATGGAAGTTGATCAAACGGACGAAGAATCAATCAAACGCGCCGCGCAGTTTGTCGTTGAAAACGAAGATAAATTGCCGCCGTATTTTATTTCGGCGATGAATATTACCTCAAAACAGCACGTTCAAGTTCTCGCGGCGGCACAGCGTAATGTTGATAATTCGGTGTCGAAAACCTGTAACGGCGCGAAAGACGATACGGTTGAAGTGGTTGACGAACTTTATCGGCTAGCAAAAGATTTGGGTTGCAAATGCGTGTCATATTACCGCGACGGTTCACGAGAAGGACAGGTTTTGACTTCGATGAAAACTGAGGAAAAGAAAGTTGAGGAAGAAATCGCGGTTGAAGAATCTGATGAATTGACAGAGTTTGAAACTGTTTCTCAACTGAAACCACAAAAAGCGGAAACGATCAATCGTCCACGCGAACTGCAAGGTTCAACGTGGCGCATACCGTTTGATAATGTCAATCTTTATGTAACGGTCAATCACAACGGCGAAGCGGTTTTGGAAGTTTTTGCGACGGGTCCGATTTCCGAAGGTGTCGGATTATTGGCTTCGAGAATGTTGCGCGGTGGATTTGATGTCCGCGAAGTCGCCCGCAGTTTGAACAAAGTTACGGCAACACACGCTGTTTGGTTTAATGAACGCCTGTTGACTTCGCCCGAACAAGCCGTTGCCGAATGTCTGCTGTTGATTGACCGTCGGTTGCGAAATATGCCCGCGTCGGAAAGACAAATTAGCAAAGCGGCGACTGAAAATGTGCCGACAGCCAAACCACAAATGTCGCGTTTGACGGGAACTTGTCCCGAATGCAAAGGTCAACTCGAACACGCTTCGGGTTGCGATTTCTGCCGCGATTGCGGTTATTCAAAATGCAAATAAGTGTTTTGTGAAGTGCGAATGACCTTGTTTTCTATTGACTCAGCCTTTAACTCTTAAACGAGTTAAAGGCTTTTATATTTTGTTACAATGTTTCGCAAAACCGTATAATTAAAATGATGCCTGAATTAAAAACATTTTTTGCCGATTGTGCTGAAATTGTCGAGAAAAAACTTGATGAGTTAGTGCCGTCCGCAGAGATTGAGCCGAAAAAACTTCACGAAGCGATTCGTTGGAGTTTGTTGGCGGGCGGAAAACGATTTCGTCCCGCGCTTTTGTTTGCTGTCGGTAAAACTTTTGGGGCGGAAAACGAAAAACTTCGGCGAACTTCCGCCGCGATTGAAATGATTCATACCTATTCGCTGATTCACGACGATTTGCCCGCGATGGATGATGACAATTTGCGACGTGGACGCGAAACTTGCCACAAAAAATTTGGCGAAGCGACGGCGATTTTGGCGGGTGATGTTTTGCAAACTCTCGCTTTTCAGGCGATTGCCGAAGACGCACATTTATCGGCGGAAATTCGCGTCAGGCTAATTTCTGAACTTGCCAAAGCGTCAGGAACTCCAATCGGAATGGTTGCCGGACAGCAATTTGATTTAGAAGCCGAAGGAAAAGCAATTGCGTTTGAGCAGTTGGAAAAAATTCATAACGGCAAAACGGGCGCGATGATTTGTGTTTCAGCCAAAGCGGGCGCGATTATTGCCGAAGCCAATGAAAACGAACTCGACGCAATTTCCAATTACGCTTCAGGATTGGGATTGCTTTTTCAAATCACCGACGATTTATTGGACGTTACGCAACCGACAGAAGTTTTAGGCAAAACGGCGGGAAAAGATGTTTCGGCGGAAAAAGCAACATATCCGGCATTTTACGGAATAGAAAAAACGCAGAAACTCGCTGAAAATGTTTGCTTTCAGGCGTGTCAGGAATTGGAGAAAATTGATAAAGATACGAGTTTATTAAGCGAAATAGCCGACTTTATTTTGCATCGTCAAAAATAAAGTCGGCAGAAGCCTGCTAATAATTTGGTATAATTAAACGCGACGCGGAAATTTTGCTTTATTCCGCGTTTCTTACCTTTTAGTTTTACTCAGATGAATTCGTCCACGATAAATTTCAATAAACTTTGGCAACCTGCTTTAATTGCGTTGGCGTTGGCTTTTCTTTACGCGCAAGTTTTGATGAAACTCGGTTTTGATTGGTGGACGGACGATAATTATTCACACGGTTTGCTGGTGCCTTTTGTTATCGGTTACATAATTTGGTTGGAAGTTGACAAACTTCAAACGGCACGGGGAAAACCTGTAATTTGGTTAGGCGGAAGTATGATTTTATTTGCGCTTTTTTTGCTTCTGGGCGGAACTTTGGGCGCGGAACTTTTTACGCAGAGAATTTCTCTCGTGTTAATGTTGGTCGGGATTGTAATCTACTTTTTCGGCGCGAAAATTTTGAAATTTCTCGTTGTGCCGTTTGTTTTACTGCTTTTGGCGATTCCGATTCCGCAGATTATTTTTAACAAACTCGCGTTTCCGCTTCAGATTTGGGCTTCACAATTCGCCGTTTGGGGTATTCGTCTTTTTGAGGTTGCTTCGGTCAGAAAAGGAAATGTTATCGAAATTTTGCCGCGTGGCGCAACGCAGATTATCGCACTTGAAGTCGTCGAAGCGTGTAGCGGAATTCGCTCTCTGATGACATTGATAACGCTGGCGTTGATTTTGGCGTATTTTACACGGACAAAACGCGATTTTGTGGAAAACGGCTGGTTGTCATTCTTCAAAAATTCTGATTTTTGGCGAACCGTTATTTTAATGCTTGCCGCGATTCCGATTGCGATTTTGACCAACGCGGCGCGGGTTACGGCAACGGGCGTTTTGACTTATTATTACGGCAAACAGGCAACAGAAAGTTTCGTTCACGAAGTTTCGGGTTGGTTGGTTTATGTGATTGCGCTTGGGTTGTTGATTTTAGTGAACTTCGTTTTGAAAAAGTTCAAGGTTCAAGGTTCAAGGTTCAAGGTTCAAGGTTCAAAGTTCAGGGTTCAAGATACAGAATCAACTCAGCACTCAATTCGGTTTTTAGTCGCAGTTTTGCTGTTCGGCGGCATTTTTATCAATTGGTTTGAGCAACGCGGCGAAGTCGAAATCGAGCGAAAATCTTTAACGGAATTTTCTGCAAAACTTGGTGAATGGCGGCAAAAAGGTAGTGAAATTCGGTTTGACGCAAACACCGAAAGCGTTCTTCGGACAACCGATTACACGATGCGCGAATACGTTTTGCCGAATGGTCGTTTAGCAAATTTGTATGTCGGCTACTACGCTTCGCAACGCTCCGGCGCGACATATCATAGTCCGCAAAACTGTCTGCCGGGCGCGGGTTGGGTGATGAAACAACCGGAACTTATCGAAATTACCACGCCGTCAGGAAAAACTTTTACGGCGAATCGTTTCATCATCGAAAACGGCGTTTATAACGAAGTCCTGATTTATTGGTATCAAGGTCGCGGACGCGCGGTTGCAAGCGAATACAACGACAAAATTTATACCGTTTTGGACAGCATTTTACGGCGACGTTCCGACGGCTCAATGGTGCGCGTGATGACCAGCGTCGGAAATTCCGAACCCGAAGCAACACAAGCCGCCAATGATTTAGCCGCACAAACCGCCGACCAACTTTCTGCTTATATTCCCGATTAGCATTAGGTGAGAGATAAGAAGAAATAGCCACAAAAAGGCACAAAATTCACAAAAAAAGACTCTTTAAATAATTTGTTTGTGTCTTTTTGTGGCTATTTTTTCTTTAGATTATTCGCGCAACAAGATGTTATAACTCTTGATTTTCGAGTTGAGAGTTGTGGCGTTCAAGCCTAAAAGTCGGGCGGCGCGGGATTGGTGTCCGGCGGTTTGGTCAAGCGCACGACGGATTAAATCGGTTTCAAAACGTCGCACTTCATCATAAAAATTGACACCGCGGGCGATGTCAATTTCATCGGAAGTGCCTTCGCTGTCCATAATCATTTTAAGCGCGAGTTCGGGATTGCGGACTTCGGGACGCAGACATTCAACCGTAATTTCATCAGTCGGAGCAATAACGACGGCGCGTTCGATAATATTTTCGAGTTCGCGGACATTGCCCGGATAATAGTAATTTTCCAGCAAGGACAAAACTTCGGGCGAAAGTGTTTCAGAAATTGTGCGTCCGTTTTCCTCGTTATATTTGCCGATAAAATGTTGGGCAAGCGACAAAATATCTTCACGGCGCATCCGAAGCGGCGGCAGTTCAATCGGCACCACCGACAGCCGATAATACAAATCTTCGCGGAACGTGCCGTTGCGGACGGCTTCCTGCAATTCAACATTGGTCGCGGCAATAATCCGCACATCAACCTTTGTTAAAGTCGTATCGCCAATCGGCGTAAATTCGCGCTCTTGAATAACGCGCAACAGACGAACTTGGGTTTCGGGGCGCAAATCGCCGATTTCATCAAGAAAAATCGAACCGCCGTCGGCAACTTCAAAAAGCCCTTTTTTGGCGGCAATCGCGCCGGTGAATGCGCCTTTTGTATGCCCGAAAAGTTCGCTTTCCAACAAATCCGATGGAATATTCGAGCAATTAACCACGACAAACGGCATCTCGGCACGCGGACTCGATTGGTGAATTGATTTTGCCAGAAGTTCCTTGCCCGTGCCTGATTCGCCCGTAATCAAAACCGTCGAACGCGCCGGCGCAACGCGGTCAACCATCCGAAAGACGCTCTCCATTTTTTCTGAACGCCCGATAATCGCATCGCGTCGGACTGAGCGCGTCATCGCTTGCCGCAAGCTGACGCGCTCTTCTTCTTTGCGACGGGTTTTGATGCCTTTGGCGATAATTGCCAACAATTGTTCGTTTTGGAAAGGCTTGCGGATAATGCCCGTTGCGCCTTTTTCCCAAGCGGAAATCGCCGTATCAAACGTCGCGTAAGCCGTAATCATCAAAACAACCGCTTCGCCGTCAAGTTTGATAAGCTCTTGAAGCGCGGTCAATCCGCCGACACCGGGCATCGAAACGTCCATCAAAACCACGTCGTAATGTTTTTCTTGATATATTTCGAGAGCTTCTTCGCCCGTTTTTGCCAAATCAACCTTATAACCCGCGCCCGTCAAAATCGTTTCCAACACATCGCGCATTATCTCTTCGTCGTCGCAAACTAAAATCGAACCTTTTTTTGCCATAAGTTTAATTTTAATGGTAAATGGTAAATAGTAAATGGTAAATGGTAAATGGTTGATTGTTAATCGTTAATCGTCAATCGAGAGATAATCACTCAAATTTACTTGCTTCCATTGGCGATTTACGATTTACGATTTACCATTTACCATTTACGATATGAAAATGATTTACGACAAATTCGCCAAAGGTTACGATAAAGCATTTGCGCCGTTTGAACAAAGATTTTTGGCGAATTGGCGCAGAGAAACAATTTCTTATCTGCCTGAAAACGCGCGTATTTTGGAAATCGGCGCGGGAACAGGTGCTAATTTTCGCTTTTATCCAAATTGCCGTCACGCCGTTGCCAGTGAAATTTCTTTCAAAATGCTCGAATTTGCCAAAGAAAAAACGGATTTCATCGAACTTGTTCAAACCACCGCCGAAATTTTGCCGTTTGCCGAAAACACTTTTGATGCGGCTTTTGCCACATTGGTTTTTTGTTCGATAAATAAACCCGAAAACGCCTTTTCCGAACTGCAACGAGTTATCAAACCAAACGGCAAAATCATTTTGCTCGAACATATTCGCCCAAAAGGTCTGCTTGGTTATGTTTTTGATTTTTTCAATATCTTTAGCGTCGCTTTGATTAACGACCATTTTAATCGGCAAACCGTGAAAATTGCCGAACAATCGGATTTAAAAGTTTTGGAAGTGAAAGAAAAAGCGTTTGGAATCGTAAATTTGATTGTGTGTGAAGTGGTAAAATAATCTAAACAGAATTTAGCCATAAATAAATTCAGATGACCGCAAATAAAAAATCCAAAATCCAAAATCCAAAATCCAAAATCGGCTGTCAAGGTTGGAATTATGACGATTGGAAAACAAAAGCGGGCGACGAAAGCGTTTTTTATCCGCGTGGAACTCGTCCCGACGCGATGCTTGAACTTTACGCCAAGATTTTTGACACGATTGAGGTTGATTCGACGTTTTACGCGATTCCGCAAGGTGCGACCATCGAAAATTGGTATAAAAAAACACCCGAAAATTTTACGTTTTCGTTGAAATTACCGCAGGAAATAACGCATAATCTCGCGCTCAGAAAACAATCTTTCGAGATTTTAGACGAATTTTGCGAAAGAATTTTACTGCTTAAACAAAAACTCGCCGCTGTGCTGATTCAACTTCCACCACAGTTTGAAGCAAATAAAGAGAACGCACAGAATTTACGCGAATTTTTGGCACATCTGCCGAAAGAGATTCGTTTTGCCATCGAATTTCGGGAGCGGCAATGGTTGATTGATTGGACGTTTGAAGAATTGCAAAACAATCGCGTTGCGCTTTGCCTTGTCGAAGGGAGTTGGATTCCGCGCGAATTGATGTTTCAGGCAATCAACAAACCGACGGCTGATTTTGCCTATATTCGCTTTATGGGCGAAAGAGATTTACTGAAATTCGATAAAATTTATCGTTCGCAAGAGACGAATTTGCAGATGTGGAAAGAGGAAATCGAAAGGATAAACGCAAAAGATATTTTCGTCTATTTCAGCAACTTTTACGAGGGACACGCTCCGGCGAGTGTCAATAAATTGAAAGAATTGTTCGGGCAAAAAATAATTAAACCGGAAACTCTTGAAAATCAAGGTTCATTATTTTAACAAATTCAACCAAAAATTTTGAACACGACTTTGTGGAAGTTGACTTTGCTATTTCGGCGGATTGACGTGAAAAGTGCAAAAATCTTTGGGTATTTTACTTTCAGGATATGTTTCTGCTGTTGAATTCGGACAATTGGAAGTAGCCCGCATTCCCGTAATAGGACAAATCATCACAGTTACATTTCGTTGAATGTCCGGCTTCGCGTCGGGATTGCGGCTTGAGGAAGTTTGGTCGCCTTTTTGCTTTTGTTGAGCATTTTCCCACGTTGTAAAAGGTGTCGGGGTTGGCTCCGATTTTTCTTCTGTTTCATCTAGGTCTAACTTAATTTCATCCGTCGGCAATAACAATTTATTCGGCACCGTGCCGTTGATAAAGAGTTCGACACGGCGAAATTCGGGCGGCACATCCGTAACGTAAAGGTCTTTGGTTTCGGGTATTTCAGACGGAATTGCCGTGTTAGCGTTGGCATTAGTATTTTTTTTCAAACTTGCTTGTTCGGCTTTGACAGTATCGGCTTCGTCGTTGGAAAGTTCCCGAATCAATTTGCCGTTGCGCGAATCAATTTCGGCTTTGCGAATGGAATTCGGAATCGTCCAATCGCCATTCCAATCGGGATGTTGATTGAGAGCTTCGCGCATAAAATCCGCCCAAATCGGCATCGCCGAATCCGAACCTTTTAATCCTAAATCCGAACCATCGTCAAAACCGACATAAACGACGCAGACAATTTCAGGCGTAAAACCGGCAAACCAACCGTCGCGCGAAGTTCCGGTTTTACCGGCAAAGCCTGTTTTTCCTTCGACATTTCTAAACCCCCAAGCTTTGGCTTCGGCGGCTGTTCCGCGATTTATCACGTCCTTCATCATATCGTTCATAATGTAGGCGACATCGGGACGAATGACGTTTTTCTTTTCGGCGACAGACGCGACAACCGTTTTGCCGTCGCCGTTGGTAACTCGGCTAATTGCCATCGGCGAAACTCTGTCGCCGAGATTAGCAAACATCGTGTAAGCGGTTGCCATTTGTAGCGGCGTAACTTCGCTTGTTCCTAAAGCCATCGAAGGATAGGCTTTTTCGACTTTTGGAAGTCCGGCTTTGGCAGCGAGATTCATCACTTTGCCGATGTTGAGTTCCATTCCTAAATCAACCGTGATGACATTTTTACTTTTGATAAGTGCGTCGCGCAGAGTCAATTCCTGATTGCTAAAAGTGTCGCCGTAATTGTTTGGCGAATATGTATCACGCCCGAAGGTGAAAACTTTTTTCTCGTCCTTGAAAATTGTAGCAGGCGTGATGACTCGCGCTGTTCCATCGTAAGCCGTATTGATGGCGGTGGCATAAACAAACGGCTTGAACACCGAACCGGGCTGACGTTGGGCGTTGGTGGCGCGATTAAACTGCGTGTCGAGAAAATCGCGTCCGCCAACCATCGCTACGATTTCGCCGGTTTTGGGTTTGATGGCAACAAGTGCGCCTTGCAAACTGCCTTTCGGCTTTTTGGGAAATGATTTTTCGAGTCTTTCCAGCCGTTTGTTGACAATGGCGTAAGCGGCTTTCTGCAAATCAGGGTCAATCGTCGTATAAACGCGCAGATGTTGCAACGCTTCGGGATCATTGATTACCTTTGGAACTTCTTCCACCGCAAACTGCGAAAAATACGGCATTCCTTCTAAGTCTTTGCCACTTGAAATTTTGTGTAAGGCAAGCGGTGTTTGCTTGGCTTCGTCGGCTTGGTTCGCTGAAATTGCTTCGGCTTCGCGCATCGAATCCAACACTTGATTGCGCCGTTCCGTAACTTTTTCGTTATTCTTAAACGGATTATAACGATTCGGACTGCGAATAATGCCGGCAATCATCGCGGCTTCCGGCAGAGTTAGTTGCGAAACGTCTTTGCCGAAATAAGCATTTGCCGCTTCGCCCACGCCGTAAATCGAAACGCCGTTTAATTGTCCGAGGTAAATTTGGTTGACATAAAGCGTAAAAATCTCTTCTTTCGACAGCCGTTTTTCCAAAATTATTGACATATACGCTTCTTTTACTTTGCGTTGAAGCGTCGGTTCGTTGGACAAAAGCAGATTTTTTACCAACTGTTGTGTGATGGACGAACCGCCTTGCCGGGCTATCGGCGAATTGTCTTCGCCTTCGTATCTGCGCCACAGGGCGCGGGCGATGCCGCGAAAATTTACGCCGTAATGTTCAAAAAACGCGCGGTCTTCGGTAACGGTAATTGCCTTGACAAAATGCATCGGCAAATCGGTAAAGTTGACGGCTTTTCTGCGCCCGTCGCCTTCCGCCGCGATTGAACTCAAGATTTTCGGTTCGAGTTTGACTTGATTTACGGCTTTGTCGGCATCTTCATCGGTAATCGAAGCGACGGATTTTCCGTCTTTTTTGAATTTAACCAAAACGGCTGGAAAAGTTTTCTTATCGTCAATCATCGCCGTTGCGCCGGGTTGGATTTCGATGGAGTTTTCGGCAATTTCATAACGACTGCGCGAAGCGTCCGCTTGTTGATTTTTTTCGATGTAACCGGCGAATTTTAAATAAGCCGTCAAATCTTCGAGTGAAATATTTTCACCCGTTTTCAAAGTTTTCGGCGCAGAATAAATCCCGGCGGTGCGTGTAAAAACATCGCCTCCTTTAAGTAGCAAATCAATCCGGTCGGAATATTCAAACCAAAAATACGTCAGCGTCAAAAAAGCGCACAACACCAAAAGCACCGAACTTAAAACGGTGATAGGATTAAAAATCAAGCGTAAAATGCGCCGAAACAAACTTCGTGGCGGTTTCTGAAAAGACGCAACGCGCCCACGCGGAGTTTTATCACGCCAATATTTCGGCGGCATTTTGGGTTTTCTACTTTTAACTTGAATCGGTTTCGGCATCTTGGTTTGTTATATTCAATTAGTGAGATTTTGGTTTTCAGCAGTTGCCTTGTAAAATTCTATAAGTTTTGGGCAGGTTATGTCTAGCTGTTTTTTTTAGTTTCAGGTTTTATAGGCAGAAGGCAGAAGCCTGAAACCTCAAAGAAGATGAACTTTCTTCCGTCGTTTTCAAAAATCATTCGCCGCCAACTTCTTTACGCCAGCGGCGCGATTGTGCTTGCGATCAGTTTCGGCGCAAGCGGATTCTATTTAATTGAAGATTTGTCAGCTTTGGACAGCATTTATTTGGCAACCGAAACCGTAACCACCGTCGGTTACGGCGACGTAACGCCAAAAACTCCGATGGGCAGAGTTTTTGCGATTGCCTTTATGCTCATCGGCGGCGGAACGGTTTTATATGCGTTGACAGTGCTTGCTCAAGCCGTTATTCAATCGGAAATTGTCGAAGCCTTCGGGCTTCAGCGAAAAACCAGAGAAATGGATAAATTAGAAAATCATTACATCGTTTGCGGTGCCGGGCGCGTCGGGCGACGAATAATTAGCAATCTGCAAAAAGAAAATCTGCCGTTTGTGGTTATCGAACGCGACGAAAAAAAGGTTGCCGATTTTGCCGAAAACGGCGCACATACCTTGATTGCCGACGCGACTTTGGAAGAAAATCTCACTCAAGCCGGTGTCAAACGCGCCCGCGGACTGGCGGCTTGTTTGCCGGACGATGCGGACAATGTTTATGTCGTTTTGACGGCGCGGGATATGAATAAAGATTTGCACATCGTGGCGCGAGCGGTTGAAGAACAAGCCGAACCGAAATTGATTCGCGCTGGTGCAAATCGCGTCGTTGCGCCAATCATTATCGGCAGTCAAAGTATGGCGCGTGCGCTTTTGAAACCAACCATCGCCGATTTTATGGATTCGATTGTTGCCGAAACTTTCGATTTGGTCTTTGAAGAAGTCGCCATCAGAAGCAATTCCGAATATCTCGACAAAGAGCTGAAAGAAACCAACATCAGCACCGAATTAAACCTGCTAATCGTCGCCATTCGTCGCAAAGACGGCTTTATGATTCTGCAACCGCCGGCTGACACACACATCCGCGAAGGCGATTTGCTCATCGTCATCGGCAAAGCTGAGGCAATGCAGAAATTAGTTAAGGCGAGTAAATGAAGCCTGTGCAAATTAAAAACAAAGAAATGCTTCGGAATAAGTTATAAGTGAAAGGTGAAAGGTGAGAAGTCAAAACTATCAGCTATCACTTCTCACCTTTCACTTATTTCGGAGTAGTTAAAGCATCGAAAATAACATCTTTAATTTGCACAGGCTTCAAGTAAATAAACATTATGAAAGTTCTTGTTACGGGCGGAAGCGGTTTTCTCGGCACACATATTCGCAAGTTTTTCGCGGCGGATGATTTTTCGCGGCGGGAAAATCTGGATTTACTGAATATGCAAGATGCACAAACTGTCGAAAACTACGATGTCGTTATTCATCTCGCCGCTGAACTCGATAAATCGCCCGCATCGGCAGAACGGGTTTTTCTCACCAATGTCGAAGGAACAATCAATTTGCTTCACGCAATGGCGGAAAATTCGGTCTTTATTTTTGCGTCAACTAAAGACGTTTATGGTAGATTTGCCGACACTTTTGCCGAAGTTCCCGAAACTTGTTCGACAATTTATAACGGACAATCCGCACTTGAGTGGTCAAAATTGATTGCCGAAAGATATGTCGAATTCTACGCCCATCAGCGAAACTTTCGCTCTTGTATTTTCCGACTTTCCACCGTTTATGCACCCGAATCGGAAGGCAACACGCCAAATTTTGTTTCGCATTACGCCGACGCAATCAACAAAGGCGAACCGTTGCGGCTTCCCGCAAACGGCACACCGCATCGTGATTTGCTCGCTGTCGAAGATTTTGCGCGAGCTTGTCAAGCCTTTATTGATTCGGTCATCCGACACGGACTTTATAATTTGGGCGGCGGTGCGAAAAATACTTTAAGTTTGCGCGAATTGGTCGAAAAAATGGAAGAAGTTTCCGGCTGTCAAGCCGTTATTGATGAAGAAAATCCATTGCCCGCGCCCGTTCCGCTAAATTATGTTTCAGATTTGAAATTGATTCAGCAAGAATTAGATTGGTCGCCTGAGATTAGTTTAGACGATGGCTTGAAGAAATTATTGAATTTGGGATAAGCAAAGAGGAATAGCCACAAAAAGGCACAAAAATCTCAAAAAAGAAAAAATAAATTTTCCGCGCGGCAGAGCCGCGAGGTATTAAATCGGAATTTTTATTTTTCCTTATTTCCGTAGCAGAGCTACGGGGAATTAAACCTATAAGGAACGATTAAAAAGTCTTTTTTAGTGTTTTTTGTGCCTTTTTGTGGCTATTATTTCTTCTCCGAATTAAGCAACGCCGAGTGCTTCGGATGCCATTTGTGTGCCTTTGACACGCGATGCTATTTTCTGAAAAGCGACATCGCGGGCAAAATCGGGCGAACCGTGTTTTGGCTTGACATCAATACTAAACGGCGAAAAACCGCAATCGTCGGTTGAGCCAAGCCGTTCGACGGGAATATATTTAGCGGCAGTTACAAGGTCGTCGCGCACTTGTTCCGGCGTTTCAACCGTCGGATTTAGCGGATCAATAACACCGATAAAACAGACTTGCGGAACTCCGTTGGCATCGGCGCGGCTGTGATCGCCGCATAATTTATAAACACGCTCTTTGTCGGCTTCGCTGGCTAATTGAATCAAAAAATAGCCGGCATTCATCTTGAACATACTCGGAAGCATATCGGCGTAGTCAACGTCGGCACTATGGGTCGAATCGCAATCGCCGCCGGGACAAGTGTGAACGCCGATATTTTTGCGCTCTTCCGCCGTGAAACGGTCAATCACGCGGTTGTTGAGGGCAACGAATTCTTCCAACATTCCGCGTCCCGTCCAAGGATTATTCGGGTCGTTGCGACAAGCAAGTCTGCCTTCGGTAAAATCAATCGAAACTCGCGTTGCACCGGCGGCAAAGCATTGGCGAATGTCTTTTTCGCACTCGTTACATAAATCTTCCAAAAATTGTTCGCGTGAATAACCTTCGATTTCGCCGTCCAAAGGATACAGCAAATAAAGCATTGACGGCGCAATTACCGCTTGTTTCATCGGTTTATCAGCCATTTTGATAGATTCCTCTAAATAGTCGGAGGCGTAAGTTTTGTATTTAAAAGGTCCGCCCGTCAAGCGCGGCAATTGCCGATGATGACCGTCGGTAAAAATCGCAAAATACTGTCCGTCGCCCGCCAAATTGTCGGCAAGTCCGGTTCCCGCCAACGTATCGGCAAGCGGATAAGTGGCAAAACTCGACGCACGCTGTTCGCCGTCGGAAACAATCGGCGCACCCGTCGCTTCCATTCGTTTGATGGAATCTTCGCAAGCCGCATCTTGTTCAACTTTTAATTGTTCCTTCGTAATTGTTCCGGCATCATACGCGGCAATCGCTTCCTGTAATTTCATTGGTCGCGGCAATGAGCCGACTGGTTCGGTTGGTATTGACATTTTCTTATTCTCCTTGTTTTATTTTATTTTAGACCAATAGCTTATCTATTGTTCATTGGGATTTCTTAGACAGATGTTCAAAAATGTCGCGCAAAACCGCACAAACCATCAATCTCCAGAACATTTATTCTAAAAAGTAAAATAATTATAAAATAGTAAAGATTGATTAGCAATAAAGTAAATCCGTATTGTGAAAAGCGATGTTTTACGGCGAGAGAAGCGTGAACGGGGAAAATGGCAAGTTTCGCACAATGCCGAAAACAATTAGAACTATCAAAAAGCCCCACAACAGTTGAGGCTTGAAAACATTAAACGATAGTCCCCGACCTCTGACAACTATCAAACCAAGCGAAACAAAAAGATAAATGCCAACTAACAAATAAACCGGCAATAGCGCATTAAAGTGAAGCGCACCAAAAACGTCGCCGTGAAAAAGCGCGTGAAAGCCGCGTGTCAAACCGCAACCCGGACAATTCAATCCGGTTGTCGCGTGAAGTGGACAAACGGGGAAAAACCCGGCAGTTGTCGGGTTAAAATAGCTGACGACAAACACGCCCGTCGTCGTCGCCGCAATTCCCGATGTTGCCAAAACGCGCTCAATTATTGAGACTTTGTTTGTTCTCGTCGGATAATTTTTCATAGAAAACTAAAAGCCTCTGAGATTTCGCAACTTTTCGGCTGCCATTGTTAATCTTTCTTTTATTTCGGTTTCTGAAGCGTTTTGTTGCGAAGCGTCAATAACGTCTTTGATTTTCGTTAAAATTGATTCAGAAATGCCTGTCGGCGCATTTATATTCAATTGATTTAATTCGGTAATATTGGCTTGTGTCTTTTCGGCGTTGTCAATTTCGGCTTGTAATTTCCCCAAAATCTTTCCCAAATTAAAAGACCAAAGCCGATTTTCGTCGGAACTTAAACGATTTGCTATGTCGGACTGCAATTGTTTGACAATTTCGACGGCATCGCTGTCAAGCGCGTAGTTTTCATTGCCCGAAACTCCAATACCTGAAATTCCAATGACTGTGCGAATTCCTTGCGGCGCGGGAAATTTGTCGGCATTAGTGTTTGGCGGAGTTATCTGTTGCGAACTTTTTGGTTTTTCATTTTTCTCGGCTAAATATAAACGTAGTTTGTTTAGATTTTCGGTTACTTCTTCCCAATCTTTCGGGAAATTTCCACCAATGGAACTAATCTGATATTTATTGAGAGATAGCGATTTCTCCGCTAAAGAAAGTTCATAACCGATTTGAGTAAATGTCATTGCCGCCACAAAATTATAAACAATCACGCCGATAACTCTGACGGGTTGACCTTGTAGCAATGTCGGTGAGAATTTTGCTGTCCGCGCCGCTTGCTCTGCCGCTTGCCGAAGCAACGGATGACCTGAAACCGCCGATGCGGAAATCACTTCGCCGTTTTCGTCAATTGTAACTTGGACATTAACCACGCCGCTTGCGCCGACTGCCCGTGCCGCCGCTGGATATACAGGTTTCGGCAAACTCCTTGCTTTACCATTGACCACGCCACCACTAATTGTTTTCGGTGTTTCCGTCGGCGTTTGTGCCAAACCGATTGAAAAATTGATTAAAAGAATTGAAACGATTGAAAGAATTTGTTTTTTCATAGTTTTCTCCAAGTTTGTAAAAAAGTAAAGATGTGTAATTTTAGAATTTATTACGGCAAAGGTAAAGACTTTTATTTTATTTTTGCAAGTTTGCGATGGTTTTGCCGATTTCTCTTCTGATTTTCTCAAAGGTTTTAGCGCGAATAAAAACATTCGATTTTTTAACTGCTCCGAAGCGACAAATAGCTTTTTATTATGTTTATCTGCTTTGTCAATAAAATCCTGTTTCGCCTTATCGCTATTGAGCGTGAGTGTGCAGTGCGTTAGAATTAAGCAATCAGTCGCCGATTTTTTGAAAAATTCATCAATAATTAAACGGCGCAAAAAATAATCTACAATATTTTTTATAAAATTATGGCAAAAGCAAAAGAAGCACAAAACAAAAAATCAACCAAAACATCGGTTAAGAAATATCATAATTATATCAACGGCGAGTGGATAAAATCTTCGTCAGGCGAGTGGTTTGACAACGTAAATCCGGCGGATACGACTGACATTATTGGACGTTTTCCGAAATCGAACGCGGAAGATGTAGAACGCGCAGTTGCGGCGGCAAAATCAGCGGCGACGCGCTGGCGCAGAACGCCCGCGCCGAAACGCGCCGAGATTTTGTTTCGTCTGGCGCAGATTTTGGAGCGCAACAAGGAAACTTTTACCCGCGATATGACGCGCGAAATGGGCAAAGTTTTGAAGGAAGCCGGCGGCGACGTGCAGGAAGCGATTGACTGCACATATTACACAGCGGGCGAAGGTCGCCGTCTTCACGGCTTTACTACTCCGGCGGAAATGCCGAACAAATTTGCGATGTGCGTCCGCCAGCCGGTCGGAATTTGCGGCTTGATTACGCCGTTCAATTTCCCGATGGCGATTCCTTCGTGGAAACTGATTCCGGCATTAGTTTGCGGGAATACGGTCGTCATCAAATCGGGCGAAGATGTTCCGCTTTCAACAATTAACCTCGTCAAAGCGTGTGAAGAAGCCGGAATTCCGAAAGGCGTAATCAACGTCGTCAACGGATTTTCCGAACCGGGCGAAGCGTTAGTTGCACACGAAGACGTGCGCCTGATTTCGTTCACAGGTTCAACCGACACAGGCAGAATTATCGCCGAACAATGTGCGCGAACAAACAAAATTGTCTCGCTTGAAATGGGCGGCAAAAACGCAATTATCGTGATGGACGATGCCGACATTGATAACGCCGTCGAAGGTTCTTTGTGGGGCGCGTTCGGAACTTCGGGACAACGCTGCACGGCTTCTTCGCGCCTCGTTGTTCACAAAAAAGTTTATAAAAAATTCTGTGATAAATTAGTTGAAAAAGCTAAAAAATTAAGAGTCGGCAACGGTTTGGACGCGAAA
>JANOXW010000720.1:0-3713 GCA_031418635.1 Acidobacteriota bacterium | reverse complement strand
AACATCATCACTCTGCATCTCGGCAATGGCTGTTCGGCGGCGGCGATAAAGGGCGGCGATTCGATTGATACTTCGATGGGAATGACACCGCTCGAAGGCTTGGTGATGGGAACGCGCTCCGGGGATTTCGACCCGGCGATTGTTGATTTTATTGCCGCCAAAGAAGGCTTGTCGGCGACGGAAATCGAGTCCTTGATTAACAAACAATCGGGACTTCTTGGAATATCCGGTTTGACTAACGATATGCGCGAACTCATTGCTGAAGCCGCCGAAAACGGCGACCGCCGCACGCGTCTGGCGATTGATATTTTCTGTTACCGAACGGCGAAATACATCGGCTCATATTTAGCCGCAATGAACGGCGCGGACGCAATTATTTTCACCGGCGGCATCGGCGAGAATTCGCCGGAAGTGCGCCGCCTGATTTGCGAAAAATTAGTGTGGATGGGAATCGAGATTAACGAAAACCTAGACGAAAAATTTGTTCACGGACGCGAAAGAATTATCAGCCGCGATTCATCACGCGTGAAAGTTTATGTGATTCCGACCAACGAGGAATTGCTGATTGCCCGCGACACCGTAAGATTAATCGGCGAAAAGACCGTGTAGGATTTTAGGTTACGAATGGATAAAAAATATGAAAATTTTAATTACCACGGACGGCTCGAAATTCAGTCAAGCGGCGATTGACGATTGCCGAAACATCGCTACCGCGCCTGAGAATACGAGTTTCAAAATTATTTCGGCAGTTGAATTTCCGACGATGCTGCCCTCAGACCCGTTTATCGGAGCATCGGCGGATTATTATGACCGGTTCGAACAAAAAGAACATAGTTTAGCAGAGGAATTCACTCAACGAGCCGAAACTCAACTTCGTGCGCTCTTTGCGCGTGTTTCGCTCGGTATTTCGACGGAAGTGATTGACGGTTCGCCGCAGCGCGTCATCGTCGAAGAAGCGGAAAAATGGAACGCGGATTTAATCGTCGTCGGTTCACACGGCTAGGGCTTCTGGTCGCGGGCGTTGCTCGGTTCGGTTTCAAGTTTAATCGTCCATCACGCAGTCTGTTCGGTTCTCGTGGTTAGAGCGGCGCAGGATTCAGATGAATCGAATTAATAAGTTTTCGATTATTCAATACCTACGCCAAAAGATATTTGAAAAATTAAGAGAAGATGTGAAATGAACTGAGTAATGTAGTAAATTGATTCTTGCAAAATTAGTCAGCTAAAAAGCCCGGCTCATTTCAATGGAGATATTAACACTTTTCACTTGTTGTTCGACTTTGACAACTTCAACAATTCTTTGCCAATTAGCACTTATTGCTAGGGCGATTTTGACAATGTCGGGGCGGGTGAAGATGCTCAATCTGTCGCGGTGGACAGACAAAGGCAGTAGTTATCGGACAATTCAACGCTTTTTTGCCACCGTTGTGCCGTGGTCTAATACACTTTCCCTTTAGAAATTGTGCATTAAAGTCAGTAGCGGTTACGTAAGCAACAGCGTAACTTGCTCATCAGGGACAACGCGTCGGCTCACCCCGACGCTACTGACTATTGCACAATTTCTAATGGTAAACGGTATGAACACAATACTTGCCAAACTCAGTAGTTGCATTTTAATTTAAAAAGGCGGTGATATTGGAGTAAAGAGAATAGAGTTGTTAATTCAAAAGAAAATAGAATAACTGGTCGCAAAACAAAAAGAAGGCGTTGTCTGCGAGAGACAACGCCTGTAGAAATCGGTTTGACCGAAATTAGAATTCAAATCTAAATGCAAACTGCAAAATTCGAGCAGCTCCGGCACTTGTAATTTGTCCAAAGGTGGTCGAACGAATATTTGAAAATTGGGTGTTATTAAAGAGATTAGTATTGTTGAAAAGGTTAAACGCTTCGCCTCGTAATTGAACACGAATAGTTTCACCAAATCTAATATTCTTCAAAACGGCGGTATTGACATTATAGGTTCTTGGACCATTAATTAATGTTCTTCCGATGCCACTGGTGCTACCGGCGGGAACATTGAAAAATGACTGTCCTGCAAACGGGGTACCAGTTGGATTTGTCGCATTAATCGGTCCTTCAGAACCTCTTCCGGTAGCAGGATTGATAATCGAAGGATTAATAAAGTAAATTCTTCCATTTGCTTCAAAAACACCGGTCAATGCCCGAATCTGAGCATTTGTCAAACTGCTAAGCGGTGTTTGTCTGCCCGAAAAAGTTCCTCGATTAAGGGTTCCGAGTCCATCAACGAAGGTAATCGGAGAACCTGTTCCCCATTGAAAGAGACCGGCTATTTCCCATCCGCCAATAAATTTATCTACCAGACCGCTTGTATTTAAGAACGGTTTACCTTTTCCGAACGGCAATTGATAAATACCATTAAAGTTGATGGTATGGGTTTGATCAAAGTCAGCCCGTTGTTTATCCAAATCCGGGTTGTTGTTTTGCAGAAACGGCTCGAAGTTAGCTTGACCCGTTCCGATGGTATTAGTCAAATTTTTCGAGAAGGTATAGTTACCCTGCAAATACAACCCTTTGCTAAAGCGTCGGCGAACTTCAAATTGCAATGAATTATAGTTGTAGTTACCATCATTGGTGAAATATTCGATTTGTCCGATATTCGGATTCTGATAGAAGTTGACAAACGGAACATTGGTCGGGCTTGCCAAAGTCGGATGGTTGTTCAGATTATTCGATACGAATAATTGAGCAAGATCGGCGACTGTTCCGAGTAGCAAGTTATTATTAAAAGTAGTCGTTGAAACACCGGTTCCTACACGCAGTGGAGGAGTTCCGGTAGCAGTATTACGAAACAGCGTAAGTGCCTGACATCCGGTAACGGTTGCCGGATTACAAAATGCTGTGCCGGTTAATCCAAAGTTTGATTGGGCGCGTCTGAAATCAGCCAAGAAACCGTTGTTGACAATATCAATTTCATTAAGGTTGACACCTCTGGCTAAATTGTTACTGCTGGTTCCGACATATCTGATTTCAACCGCTGTGTTTCCAAAGAATTCGCGTTGGTAGCCGACGCTATATTGTTTGGTTGCCGGATTTTGTAAATTCGGATCAATTGCCCCGGCATTTCCAAAAAATCCCTGGACGTTTGTATTATTTTGCAGAAAACTTCTCGGAAGAACCACAGTTCCCGGAGGATTGATGCGAGTAAGTGTACCACTCGCCCGATCATTGAGTTCCGTCGTATTGTTTGGACCGATAGCCAGCGAAGTTGTGCGTCCTAAACCGAAGTTTCCGGTTCCACCGGAGGTCAATGTATTGTTAAGCGTCGTAATGATCGAGTCATTAAAATACGCTAAACTATAGCCGCCGCGAATGACCGATTTACCAGCCGAACCAAAAACAAACTTACCGATTCCCGATTCAAAATTCGGCGACCACGCCACACCGAAGGATGGGGCGAAATTGTTCAGGTCGAAATTATAGAAGCGGAATTCTTGTCCGACATTCGTTCCGATGACGTTAAACGAGCCATTTCCTGACAGCGATGCCGCCGGATTATTCGGATCGGAAATTACCGGTTCCAAAGCTAATCCGCTATCGAGGCGTAATGGCGGGTATAATTCCCAGCGTACACCAAAACTAACCGTTAAGCCGTTGGCAATAGCCCATCTGTCCGAAGCAAAAACCGCGTGATTCCAGTTTGTAAATGGCGCGTTTTGTCTAATCGGTGCAAATGGCGATGAAATGTCTGCCGC
>JANOXW010000719.1:0-2017 GCA_031418635.1 Acidobacteriota bacterium | reverse complement strand
ATGACGATGAAGTTCTCGAAATAGAGAACTTTTTCCAACTCGCGCAACGGGATGTCGAGCAGGTGGCCGATGCGCGACGGCAAGCCTTTGAAAAACCAAACGTGCGAACACGGACTCGCAAGGTCAACATGACCGAGCCGTTCACGCCGCACTTTCGATTGCGTAACTTCCACGCCGCATTTATCGCAGATAACGCCGCGATGCTTCATCCGTTTGTATTTTCCGCAAAGACATTCCCAATCCGCGACGGGACCGAAAATGCGGGCGCAGAAAAGTCCGTCGCGTTCCGGCTTGAACGTGCGGTAGTTGATGGTTTCCGGCTTGGTAACTTCGCCGTGCGACCAAGATTTGATTTTTTCAGGCGACGCTAAACTGATGCGAATCGCCTCAAAATTCGGGGTTAATTGCGTTTTATTATCGTTTTTAAATCTAAACATCCTTTCTCCATTTTGGATTTTGGATTTTGGATTTTGGATTATAAAGGTTTGCTTTCCACAAAATTACATTTGCTTCTTGCAATCCAAAATCCAAAATCCAAAATCCAAAATCGTCTAGTCTGCCCCAACAACCTCGCCGACACCTGCTAACACTGCATTTGGGTCAATCTCGTCTTCCGTGATGAGTTCGACATCAAGGCAGAGCGATTGCAGTTCGCGCACTAAAACATTGAACGATTCGGGAATTCCCGGCTGAAAATCGGAATCGCCTTTGACGATGGTTTCGTAAATCTTCGAGCGTCCCGCCACATCGTCGGATTTGCAGGTTAAAAGTTCTTGCAAGATATGCGCCGCGCCATAGGCTTCTAACGCCCAAACTTCCATCTCACCGAACCGTTGACCGCCGAATTGCGCTTTACCGCCCAAAGGCTGTTGCGTAATTAAACTGTATGGTCCGATTGAACGGGCGTGAATTTTATCGTCAACCAGATGCGAAAGTTTGAGCATATAAATGTAACCGACGGTTACTTTTTGCTCGAACTGTTCGCCCGTTATTCCGTCATAAAGCCGCGTTTTGCCCGACGGTCCGACCGATGGCGGAATTCCGAGTTCGTCGTAACGCTCATTTGCTTTGACGATATATTCCTTGATTTCTTTTTCGCTTGCGCCATCAAAAACCGGCGTGGCGAAGTGTAATCCGAGAATCCGCGCCGCCCAACCGAGATGCGTTTCGAGGATTTGTCCGACGTTCATCCGACTTGGCACACCAAGCGGATTTAGCACAATATCAACCGGCGTTCCGTCCGGCAAATACGGCATATCTTCTTCCGGCAAAATGCGTGCAATAACACCTTTATTACCGTGTCGTCCAGCCATTTTGTCGCCGACGCTCAACTTTCGCTTCATTGCGACGAAAACTTTCACCATTTTGATAACGCCCGGCGGCAATTCGTCGCCTTGCTTTAATTTGGTGATTTTTTCTTCATAAATGTCGCTCAAAATATTGATTTGGCGCGTCGTGCGTTGTTCGTATTCTTTGATTTCACCAACAATGTCAATCGTGCCGGCGGAAACTTCCGCTTTGCGAAGCAATCTTGTATCAACGCCTTTGAGCATTTCACGGCTTAATGTTTCACCCTTTTTGATGATGACATCTTTGCCGTCGGTCAAATCATTGGTTAGTTTGCGCCCGTCGAAAAGCTCATAAATCCGTTCGTCGCGTTGTTCGCTCAAAATACGAATTTCGTCTTCGAGGTCGCGCCGCAAATCGTCTTCTTCGAGTGCTTCGATGTCGAGTGAACGCTCGTCTTTTTCTTGACCTTTGCGGGTGAAAACCTGAACGTCAACGACTGTTCCATCAATTCCCGGCGGACAAGTCAAAGATGCGTCTTTGACATCGCCGGCTTTTTCCCCGAAGATGGCGCGAAGCAATTTTTCTTCCGCCGTCAACTGTGTTTCACCTTTTGGTGTAACTTTTCCGACCAGAATCGAGCCGGGTTTGACCTGTGCGCCGATGCGAATAATTCCCGATTCGTCCAAATCACGCAACATATTTTCGCCGATATTCGGAATATCGCGGG
>JANOXW010000718.1:0-3364 GCA_031418635.1 Acidobacteriota bacterium | reverse complement strand
CAAAAACTCTTTCGGCTTTCCTTTTAACTCAACATATTTTAACATTTACACAGTTTAATTGATTTTTCTTATTTCCGATAATGTCTATTTACTAATCGTCTTGAAGAATTTGCTAAAGAAACACAACGCTCGACCGAGATTTTGCCTGATGAGATTATCAAAGATGTAATAGACGCATTAGCCAAACTCGGTAATGTTTGGTTGGTTTTCGATAACTTTGAAAGTGTTTTGCTTCATAATCACATCAAAGAAAACCAACTTTGCGCCTTTTTTGAAAAAGGTTTGCAGACCAACGGACTGCATTTTCTGCTTACTTCGCAGAAAGTTCCTGAATTTGCTGTTCCCGCCGAGATTAAAGAACTCGAAATCGGCGATTTGCCCGACGATTTTGCGCTGGAGTTTTTACAAACGCAAGGCGCGAAACTCAAAGACGAGAAAATTGATTGCGGATTGGCGGAAACCACTTTAGAAGATTTACATAAACTCAAAGAATTAGGTTTTGTCTGTGTGCCGATGGCGTTGGTGGCGTTGGTCGGTTATCTCAAAGCAAACTCTCGCAAATACGGCGAAACGATGGCACAGGTTGTCGAAAACCGACAGCTTTTTGCCAAGTTCCGCGAACACGATGCCAAAGACCCGAAAGAAGGTTCGATGTATCTGATCGAACGGCAATATCTTGCCTTAACCGCCGCCGAACGGCTTGTGTTGAAGGCAGTTTCAATCTTTCCAAATGCGGTTGCTTTTGCCGTGTTGTTGGAGATTTTGAATGAACATTTGGACGAGGATACGATTTTCGGCGTTTTGACAGGCAACACATTGGTCAGACGCATCGGCGCAAACTCATACGAACTTCTGCCGCAAGCCAACGAAGTCATCTCAAAACAATCCGATCAAGCCGATGAAAAACTAACCGTTCGACAACTGCATCTCACCGCCGCGAAATATTATCTCACCATTTGCCAACCGATTAGCGAATGTTACACACCCGAACAATTTGCCCCGTATTTCAGCGCGATTGACCATTCCATCAAAGCCGAAATTTATGATATGGTCGTTCAAATTTTCAATAAAGCGATGGAGCGACTCGTTGCCTTAGGCTATATGCAGAAAATAATCGGCAGATGCCGTCAAGTTGTCGGAAAACTCAGCGAACCGGAAGTTGAATCCGATAATTTTGTAAATCTCGGTATGGCTCTTTCAAATCTCGGCAGATTGAATGAAGCGGTTGTCGAATATGATAAAGCGATTATGATTCGTGAAGAATTAGTTCACGAAAAACGGCGAGTCGAATTAGCCAAGGATTTAGCAGGAGTATATGTTAATAAAGGCAATGCTCTTCAAAATCTCGGTAGGTTGGATGATGCCTTTATTGAAGTTGATAAGGCACTTGCAATATATGAAAAATTAGTCAAGGAACAAAAACGGATTGAATTAGCCAATGATTTAGCATCAGCTTATGAAAGTAAAAGCAACAATTTTTTGCGTTTCGGCAGATTAAATGAAGCTATTGCCGAAATTGACAAAGCGATTGCGATTTATGAAGACTCAGTTTACGAAAAAGGACGAATTAAATTAATCAACAGATTGGCAATGGCTTATGTGAACAAAGGCATTTCTCTTACAAATCTCGGCAGATGGAATGAGGCGATTGCCGGACATGATAAAGCGATTGCGATTCTTCAGGAATTAGTATACGAAAAAGGGCAAATTGAATTAAGCAACTATTTGGCAACCGTTTATCTAAATAAAGGTGGTGCATTTTGGTATATCGGCAAATGGAATGAAGCGGTTGCCGAATTTGATAAGGCGATTGCGATTCGTGAAGAATTAGTTTACGAAAAAGGACGGATTGAATTAGCTAATGATTTGGCAATGGCTTATCTAAACAAAGGAAGTTCACTTTCGGAGTTAGGCAACTTGTATGAAGCGATTGCCGAAAATGATAAGGCGATTAGTATTTTTGAAGAATTAGTTAATGGACAAGGACGGATTGAATTAGTCAGCGAATTAGCAAAGACTTATATGAACAAAGGTATTGCTCTTGCAAGTCTTGGTAGATTGAATGAATCAATTCCCGAATTCGATAAAGCGATTTTAATTTATGAAAACTTAGTCAAAGAAAAAAGACGGATTGAATTAGTCAATGATTTGGCAAAGGCTTATATGAACAAAGGGCGTGCGCTTAAAAATATTCCCGACTTAGATAACTCTTTAGTTTGTTTTAATGTGGGAATTTTATTGTGGGAACAATGTTTGTCCAGAGACGACATTCAGGTTTTGCCGCATTATATACAAGGTTTAACTAATCGCGTCGAGGTTCTCACAAGACTCGAAGATTGGCAACGCACGGCAGATGACGTTGTGAATGCCTTCGATTATATTTCGTTGCTTGAAAAACCCGAAGTTCCCGATTTCTTCAAGCAGAGAATCGGCGGCGAGATTCTTAATATTATCCAAAATCTCAAAGAAATTTCACCCGAAAAGCGTGAGGAGATTTACAAATATGCGGGCGAAGATGGTGAAATGATTCGGCGAAATGTTGAGGGAAATTAAAAAAGATTGCACAGACGCTTGACTTTTGGGGTGAATGGCGTGAAGATGCCTTCGCATATTGCGGTAAAATCTAATTAATATAAGGAACTCAAATTATGGCTGATAATACATATTCAAAAATTCTCGAATCTCTCGATAAGTTGATTGCGGCGGAAGAAACGCTCGATATGACGCTTCTTAATCCAGCACCCAATTTGACGGCGGCTGCTTTGACTGCTCAACGTGGCGAAGGTTTGGCTTTGCATAATCAAGTCGGCGTTAGCGTAACAACGCACATCGGATGCGTTTGAGAAAGACGGATACATATTTTAAAGGCAAGTGTCGGGTTGATCTTTTTTAGCGAAAAAGCAAAGTGAATGAATTCCTGTTAAAGATTCTAATTATTTAGCCCTTGTTGACGCTTTTTCTGGCGGTGATCAACAATCGGGAGCAGCATTTCCACCCGCGTATTGATTCTTTTAAGCCGTTCCGCCGTCGAAACTAATTTGAATAATTCCAACTGTTCCTCCATCGTGAACCAATTTTCAATTAGATTAATCAACATAAAAGAAGAATAATGCGCCGAGGAATAATCATAGCTGACGGTTTTGGAAACATTAAAAAAGTTTTTCATTCGCTCGCCCCCGACTTTAGAGATTTGCTCGATGTTTTTCAGATAGCGTTCATACTGCGGGCGGATAAGCGATTCAGGCTCTTTGTCGTCTTCAAACCAACGAACCTTGATGTTAAAATAATCTTCCGGTGCCGGCAGACACCCCAGATTTTCGTAGCGGCAAATTCCCTTTATTAGACCTCTTGCGAAATTAAATTT
>JANOXW010000717.1:0-5611 GCA_031418635.1 Acidobacteriota bacterium | reverse complement strand
CGGTGTTGGTGTCGGCGTAGAAGTAGCGGTTGGAGTTGGAGTCGGTGTTGGTGTCGAAGTCGGAGTTGGAGTTGGAGTTGGAGTTGGTGTAGGCGTAAGTGTAGGTGTCGGAGTTGGCGAACCGCATTGTAATCGAATTATTGCGCCATGAAACTGATTTGTTGCTCTTAGAGTAATGTCCAAAGTTTGATTTGGATTGATAATTGTGTAAGTTGCAGTTACGGGATTAAATGTTCCGGGCGTAAATGGCGGAATATTCACCGTTCCATTCGTAGAATTAACTACTGTAAATGTCTGCAAACCGCTTCCCGAATCAACGTGGTCAACCGTAATCGAATTTACACTACTCGTAATGTTAAATGACCCTAAACCGCCCGGAAATAGAGTTAAGTCTTCGGAAATCATAAGCGGAGAGCAATTAGGTATTGGCGTTGGCGTAGCTGTCGGAGTCGGAGTCGGCGTTGGTGTTGGAGTCGGCGTTGGTGTTGGCAGTGGAGTTGGCGTTGGTGTTGGTGTAGCTGTCGGCGTTGGTGTTGGAGTTGGAGTCGGCGTTGGAGTTTGCATTAATGCCAATCTTTCAACTGTTCCGGCTGAAACATTACAAACATATAATTCACCGCTTTCATCTTCGCCGAAAGAGGCGACGTTGAAATTTATCGAATCAATCAATAAAGTTTGCTGATTATTAAACCATCTGAAAATCTCGCCTGTGCAGTAATCGGCGTAGATATATGCACCATCGGGCAATGTTCCCTGTGTTCCGCGATAGACGTAACCGCCCGTTATCGAACATCGTCCGCCACTATGACTATATTGAAAAAGCGGCGGAGTGTAATTAGTCGGAATACATAAAGTCGGATCGTTATTCGTGCAAGAATTTCCTTCATACACACGCCAACCGTAGTTATTGCCGAGCGTTATAATATCAACTTCTTCTATCGCATTCTGCCCGACATCGCCCGCCCAAAGTTGATTCGTAGTGCGGTCAAACGACCATCGAAATGGATTTCTGACACCGACGGTGTAAATTTCGTCCGAACCGTTGATGCCGACAAACGGATTATCTGCCGGAACTGTGTAAGTTGGAGTCGGGTTGGCGGCTAGATTTGGCGTGATGCGGAGAAATTTGCCTAAAAGATTGTTGATGTTTTGAGCGCGATTGCCCGGATCGTTTGCCGAACCGCCGTCGCCCATTCCGATATAAAGATTGTCCACGCCGCTATCGTTCCGAAACTCGATCATTCCGCCATTATGATTGGAAAACGGTTGCGCGATGGTTAACAGAATTACTTCGGAATTCGGGTTGCCGAGCGTATTATTATTCATTGCGCTAAACCGTGAAATGACGGTCGCGCCGTCGGTTTGACGAGTGTAGTTGACAAAGAAATAACCGTTAGTGGCAAATTGCGGATGAAATGCCAAGCCGAGCAAACCGCGTTCACCGCCCGACAAAACGCGGGCTGTTATGTTCATAAAATCGGTTGACGTAGTTGCATTTGGCTGAACGACTCTGATGATGCCGCCTTGTTGAACAATAAACAAACGGCGTGTGCCGTCTTTGGCATTAGTGGCAAAAAGCGGCGAACTCAAGCCCGACAAATACGGTTGTAAAACAATTGGCGTGGTCGTTTGCGACGAAACTCCGAACGCAATCGGAAAAATGGCAAACATCAAAACCAAGCAACAAATTGCGGCATACTTAAAGATTTTCATAATTTTTTTTTACTTTGGGAGTAATCAGACTTGCAAGTGAATCTTAAAAGATTGGTAGAAATAAAGTCAAACGAGTTGCAAATGAACGCCATCAGGATAAAAGCATTCTACAAAATTGTTTAGGAACTTAAAATTTACCCGCGAAATACACGAAAAAGAACGATTTTTATTTTTAGCGTTTTTGGCGTGTTTCGCGGGCAAATTCTCTTGTTTTATTTTTGAACAACTTTATGACAAAGTTATTTTCGCGTCAATTCAACGCCCGTCGCTTCAAAGGCAATTTCGGTAACGCTGCCATCGGCATTGCGGTTTTCAAACTTTCCGCCGTCTTCAATCAGATGGTCAACTTCGGCTTTGTTCAAAACCTTGACTGAAAAAATGCCTTCGGCTGTGGCACTCATGCCTGCCGCGTCGAGTGGAATAAAAAAGGCGTGGTCTTTCATCTTGACACGCACTGATTTTGCATCTTTGCTTGGCGCAAGTTCCATCCAACAACCTTCCATTTTGCAGGAACGAACAATCACACCTTCGACGCGCACTGTTTTGCCCGCATAATTAGCCGGCTTTTGCAAAACCTTTGCCAACGAAACTTTCTTCGTCTTAGCAGAAATCGGCGCACCGCGTTTTATATTTCCGTCTTTGTCGAAACTAGCTGTTTTATCAGCATCTGTCGGCTTTTTCATTTTGCCGCTTTCTTCTTTCGACATTTTTATACTGCTTTCTTCATTTTCAACCGGCTTTCTATCAGGCACCGGCTTTTGCGAAAAACCGACACCAACCATTGCCAAAGTTAAAATCATTAAACCTAAAATTTTTTTCATAGTAAATTATCTCCTTAATTTTATATTGCTTATAATCACGTCAATTTCTTTTATCAATTTTTGACTACTAATAGAGAGTGAAATTATATTCTATTGTTTTTGTTACGCTTTGCGGATTTCCGTCTTTTTCTTCAGGTAAAAATTTAATTCTGATTGCGGAAAAAATTACCTGTCTGAGTAATCCTTCGGGTAAAGATTTGGAAACTTCGATTTTCGGCATAAAACCGTCTTGCGAAAATAATACTTTTAACCGAATCAAACCTTGCACTCCACGCGCTCTTGCTGAATCGGTATAAGCAGGTTTGGGTTTGCTAATAATTGTAAGTTTGTTAAGATTTTCGTCTTTCGGGATTTCGTCTTTTGGAATTTCAACCTTTTTTTCTGTTTTCGCTTCGGATTCTTTGGGGAATTTTAAATCAATCGCTGTTACGTTCAAAGATGAAAAGGGAACAGCCGCGGCATTAGGTTGAGTTTTAGTATCCGCATTAAAAATTATCGAATCAAAAAAATGTTTCATTGCCGATGTTTCACCATTCTTTGAAACGGCGGTTACGACAAAAATATTTTTTTTGGAGTAGAAATACAAACTTTTGGAGTAAATATTATCTTTTTTGTAAATAACTTGTTTAGCAGTAATTGTATTAAGTTTGATGTCAACAATATTATTTTTACCTTTATCAGGCTGGTAAAACCCTTTGAGAGCATCTTTTTTTGCTGCATAAGTTTCAAAACTTAGTAAAGTTTTTTCTTTGTAAGCATTAATCATACTCATTTCTTTGAGATAATAAGTTGAACTATCTATTCCAATCGTAAAAACTTCCTTGTCATAAAAATAGTTGCTTTGCGTTGGAACTTCAATTGAAAATTCTCCATTGTTGCTTTGCACACGAATCCATTTGGTAATTGTTTCTTGAGCAAAAGTAGTAGAGATAAAAACAAAAAAGATAAGCGGTAAAACTTGAGCAATTTTTTTCATAACAAACTTCTTGATAAATCGTGTATTCTAAAAGTCAGACCGATTATAACAATGAAAGAAAAACATATCCAACTATCAGGCATTATTCTGACTGTCGTTTATGGCGTTTTTATCGTGTGGCTGTATTGGGCTGAACCGAAAAATTTGGCGGAAGTTACGACCAAAGCGCAGATGACTATCGAAAATGTTGCGACTAAAGGGCAAATCGTTATCGGCACTTACGAAGTTGATAAAGCGAAATTTGCCGAAGGTTTAAATGCGTTTCGGCAAGACAATTTTATCGTGGCGCGGGATAATTTTGAAAAAGCCGATCCTGAACGGCGCGATGCAAAAACGCAATTTTATATCGCTTACAGTTTTTACCGACAAGGTTTCGGCAAGGTTTATAACGACGATGAACTTTTCAAAAAAGGTTTAGAGGAAATTGAAAAGACAATCGTGCTTGATAAAAACTTCAAATCCGACGACAACGATTTGAAGTTGAAAACGCCTGTCGAACTCAAAAACGAATTTGAAGAAGGCTTAAAAGTTACAGCAAGCGATTTTAATCCGTTCAAAGTTTTGCGCGAAAGAAAATAAATTATGTCCAAAGACCAAAGTCTAAAGTCCAAAGTTAAAGATGATTCAATCGAAAATCTAAATATTATAGACGGCGAATTGTTGGAAGTTGCAAGCAATAATGACATTGAATTTTCCGAAGAAGATCAAACCAAAATTTCGCCACGCACTAAAAGACAAATTGCCAAAGACCAAAAGCCGAAAGCCGAAAATCAAACATCTTACCTGCAATATATCTTTCTGCCGTTGATTTTTCTGACGGTAGCGTTGCTTGGCGGATTACGTTTCGGCGCGACGGACGGCGCGTTTATTTTTTTGAAACCGCCGCTTGTTTGTCTGATTTTTGCGACGCTTTTGATGGTGCTTTTTTTTCGCGCTCAGTTAATAATGCTTGACGGATGGTTTTCGGAAAGTTTTTCGACGCAGACAAATATTGTCAACGGCGCGGTTTTGCTGACGCTTTTTGCCGCGTCAACGCAGGTTTTCAACTCGCTTTTGCCCGAAAGCGGTTTGCCTTTTTGGATTATCGCATTTTGTTTTTTTTGGACTCTTTGGAACAATCTGTTTGCCGAATTCAATACGAAACGGCTTTTGCAAAGTTTAGGCAGTTTGTTCGGGTTGGCGTTTGTGGTGAAATACTTGGTGTTAGCAAATCTGACCGCGCCTGAAAGTCAAACTTGGTGGCAAACGATTTCGTCAGGCAATCTGACCAAAGAAGCCTTTACTTATTTGCTCGATTTGCCGAAGTTTTCGTTCGCCACCGGCTACATTCAATTTTTCGCGCTCGGGTTTTATCTGATTGGGTTATTTTTGGTCAAGCCGCAAGTCGTAAATCGTAAATTATAAGTCGCGCAAGTTCAGTAAAATTAGCCGTTGGATTTTGAACACCTCGACGGCTAACTCTTTTTATTTCAAAGCCTCCAATGTTTGATTCAATGTTTTTGATGATAACTCGATTTCAGCCATGCGGTCGCGTAAATCTTTGACTTTTTCAGGCGGTGCTTTTTCGACGAAGTTTTGGTTGGAAAGCTGTTTCTCCAATCTCTCATTTTCCACATTCAATTTTTCGAGTTGGTTTTCTAATCGTTCGCGTTCTTTGTCAAAATCAATCAAACCTTCCAGCGGAATAGCGAGTTCTGCGCCGCCTGTCAAAACGCCACGCGCCGACGCTTTCGGAACTTTTAATGTTTCACCGATTTTCAGTTCGGTGGCGCGGGCGAGTTTTAAGATTTGCGTTTCGTTTTCGGTGAAAATCTTTTGCAAATCTTGATTTGCGGCAACGTGAATCGCCGATTTGTCGCTTGGTTTGATATTCATTTCGGCGCGAATATTGCGAACTTTTCCAATCAATTCGATGACGGCTTGCATTTCCGTTTCAGCCTTTTCGTCAATCAAATTTGCATCACTGCGCGGAAAATCGGTGAGCATTATCGTTTGTTCCGCCGATTTGTAAGCGTCATTGTGCAAATTCGCGCTCGTATTCGGCAGTTTTTGCCAGAGTTCTTCGGTCAAAAACGGCATAAACGGATGAAGCAAACGCAAG
>JANOXW010000716.1:0-13181 GCA_031418635.1 Acidobacteriota bacterium | reverse complement strand
CAAATTTGTGCCGCGCTTTATTTCGGTGAATCTTTCCCAACGGATTTGCGTCGGTTCGCCAACCCAAGTTTCGACGGTTACTTCGTCATCTTCAAACGCCTGTTGCTTGTAATCAATCTCGTGGCGCACGACAATCCAAGTCAGTTTTTCGCGCATTTCTTCGGTCGTTACTGAAAACCAATGCGCGACGGCGACATCCTGAACCCAACGCACATACGCGACATTGTTGACATGACCTTGGGCATCAATATCATCGGCGGAAACGCGGAAAGAATGTAAAAATTTCATCAGGATTTACAGAGCTAAAACAAAAATCATTCCGTCCATTTCTATAATTTCATTCTCCACTTGCCACTTTTTGTCCGAGAACTTCCTGAATCGCTTTGCCGATGTCAGCGGGCGATTCGACGACCTTAATTCCGGCTTCGATTAATGCTTTCATTTTTTCGGCAGCAGTTCCTTTTCCGCCCGAAATAATTGCTCCGGCGTGTCCCATTCTGCGTCCCGGAGGCGCAGTTTGTCCGGCGATGAAGGCGACGATTGGTTTTGTTACGTTGGCTTTCGCAAATTCCGCCGCGTCTTCTTCGGCAGTTCCGCCGATTTCGCCAATCATTATAATCGCGTCGGTTTCGTCGTCAGCTTGAAATAATCTTAGTGCGTCGGTGTGATTCGTGCCGATGATCGGATCGCCGCCAATGCCGATTGCCGAAGATTGTCCTAAACCTAACGCGGTCAATTGTCCGACTGCTTCATACGTCAGCGTTCCTGAACGCGAAACAACACCGATGCGTCCTTCTTTGTGAATATGTCCGGGCATAATCCCGATTTTGCATTTTCCGGGCGAGATAATTCCCGGACAATTCGGACCAATCAGGCGCGTATTTTTATCGCTCAAATATTCTCTGACCTTTATCATATCAGCAACCGGAATGCCTTCCGTAATGCAAACAACCAACGGCAAATCTGCATCGGCGGCTTCCATAATTGCGTCAGCCGCAAACGGCGGCGGAACGTAAATAACCGAAGCATTTGCGCCCGTTTCCCGAACTGCGTCGGCAACCGTATTAAAAACCGCCACGCCTTCGTGAGTTGTGCCACCTTTGCTCGGCGTAACTCCACCCACAACATTTGTGCCGTATTCAATCATTTGTTGCGCGTGAAATGTCCCTTCTTTTCCGGTAATGCCTTGCACAATCAAGCGCGTGTTTTTATCAACTAAGATGCTCAAAATCTTTCTCCTAAAATGTAAAATGTCTGAATTAAAACTTGGTCAAAGTATAACACGACGCACGTTTTAGTTGGCAATTCGCCGACTAAAGAAGTGTCGGTTATGAGACTTTTGGTAATCTATTTGTGCTGTGTTTCTAAAATATTTGCCGAAGTTAGTGATGATTCTGAAAAGCCTAAAATCAAACTGTAAATTAATTTTGCCGCAAATCTCTGCCTGTCATTTCTTCCGGTTTTTCGATGCCTAAGATAGCGAGAAGCGTCGGCGCAACGTCTTCGAGTGCGCCGCCTTCGCGCAATTTAAAACCATTTGCCTGTTCGCCAACAAAATGAAACGGGACTGGATTTGTTGTGTGCGAATTGTTTGGTTCGCCGGTCAATAAATCCGCCATTTCTTCGCAATTTCCGTGGTCAGACGTGATGAGAGCAATGCCACCGACAGCTCGGATTTTCTCGACAATTCCGCCTAAACAAGTATCAACAAACTGCACAGCTTCGATGGTTTTTTCCAGATTTCCGGTGTGCGCGACCATATCTGGCGCGGCGAGATTGACGATAAAAACATCATTTTCGCCCGCTTCTAGTCCGCGCAGAAGTTTGTCAGTTACTTTGAAACAACTCATTTCGGGCGATGTTTCCGCCGTTGTTTGTTTTGGCGAAGGCACGAGAACGCGCTGTTCGCACGGATGTTCGAGTTCGACACCGCCATTGAAAAAATAGGTCAGATGCGCGTATTTTTCGGTTTCGGTAATGCGACAGTTCAAAACACCGTTATCGGCAAAAACTTTGGCTAAAACATTGTCTTCATTTTCCTGTCGGAAGGCGACGGGTAAATCAAATGTGCGGTCATATTCGGTCAAGCAGACGGCTTCGATGTGCGGTTTGCCAAAGGTTGTAAAGTCGGCGTTGTCGGAAACGGCGAGAGATTTGACGAGTTGACGCATCCGGTCGGAACGATGATTAAAAAAGATGACCACATCTCCCGTTTTGACCGAAGCGACGGGAACGCCCGGTGCTTCTTCCAAAATAATCGGTTGAATAAATTCGTCGGAAATTCCGCGCAAAAATGAGCTACGAATCGCCGTTACCGCGTCCGTCGCCCGTTCACCTTCCGAATGAACCAACATCGTATAGACGCGTGCCGTGCGTTCCCAATTTTTATCTTTGTCCATCGCGTAATAGCGTCCGCAAAGCGTGGCGATGCGCCCGATGCCGATGTCCGCCATTTTAATTTCCAATGCTTCGGCGTAAATATCCGCTGTCCGTGGCGACACATCGCGCCCATCGAGAATCGGATGCACGAAAACATCTTTCAATCCTTCGTTTTTCGCCATTCGCAACAAAGAAAAGAGATTTTCCGGCGAAGAATGAACTTCTCCATCCGACAGCAATCCGACAAGATGAACCGCCGAATTATTCGCTTTTGCCTTTTCAAAGACCTCTTTCAAGACTTTATTATCAAAGAACTTGCGTGTTTTGACGGCGTTTGAAATTCGGGCAATGTCGGTTTGCACAATCCGTCCCGCACCGATATTCAAATGTCCGACCTCGGAATTGCCGGGCGTATCGGGCGTTAAGCCGACGCGCAAGCCTGCCGCTGCCAACAAAGTCTGCGGATATTTGGCACAAATCGCGTCATAAACCGGCGTGTTTGCCAGAGCAATCGCGTTGCCTTCGCGCTTTGGCGAATGCCCCCAACCATCAATGATTATTAGTGCCAACGGTCGGTTAGCCATTTTGGATTTTGGATTTTGGATTTTGGATTGTTCCATTGTTTAATTTTTAGATCAAGTGTAAATGTTTTATTTAGAAATCATTTTATATTTTTCAGCCTAGTTTAACGAAAGACAAATCCAAAATCCAAAATCCAAAATCCAAAATCAGTAAGCATTAGGAGCAGTTTTTTCCATCCATCTTTCGGGAAATTTCGGCGCGGCAAAACCGAATTTTTCATAAAGTAGATGCGCGTCTTTCGTCGCTAAAATCCAACGCCGAAAGCCTTGCAAATCGGGATGATTGATAATAACTTCCATCAGCCATTTACTCAAACCCTTTCCACGAAATTCGTCCAAAATAAAAACATCGCCGAGATATGCAAATGTCGCATAATCCGTTACCACTCGCGCAAACCCGATTAGATTTTCGCCTTGATAAACGCCAAAAGGCAAGGAATTTTTTATCGCTGTTTCAGTTTGTTCTTTCGTGCGTTCCTTCGCCCAATAACTTTCTTCCGACAAAAATTTGTGAATTATGTCAATTTGCAGCCGTGGACGGTCTGTGCTGATAGTAAATTCGCCATTTTGCCATTCATGATTTTCGTTCATAAGCAATTGAAATTAACTCACGCTACAACGCAAATTGTAAAAC
Organism: Acidobacteriota bacterium; assembly: GCA_031418635.1. GTDB lineage: Bacteria > Acidobacteriota > Blastocatellia > Pyrinomonadales > Pyrinomonadaceae. The sequence continues at coordinate 9,587 of JANOXW010000716.1, read as the reverse complement.
TTTTTAATTAACGTATGTTCCGAGTCTGAAACTTTCATAGCTTTAATCGTTCGCTTTCCTATTCTTCGGTCAATTATTGCAAAAGCTCTAATCAAGGGAGTTGAAGATTGTAGTGCTTCCCGAATTGGTAAGTTAAGGTAATTTCGCATAGCCTCACCAAAATCTTTAGGATTGTGAATTTCATTCAAGGATAGTAATTCTTTTGCCTCGACTTGACTTAAACCATCATAATAAGCCTCTCGTTCCGCCCACTCGTAAGGATAATGTTTGCAACTGAAAACTTTCTGTCTGTCAATAGTAATCCAAACTTTATCTGCCTCATCGTGCGATTTACGATAACTTGTTAGGTAAAAATCCACTCTGTCTTTTAATTCGGGACAAAGCAGTTCTTTAACTTTAGATTTGAGTTTCGACCATTGCATACTCTTTGAATAATAATTTTCCTTTATTCCGTCTGAAACCGCGCCTTGCAGTTCGGGCATTCAATCAATTTTTTCTTTCCGCTAATCGGAATTGTCGGGATGATAAAAAAGAGAGTCAAAAAATTCATTCCCGTTTTTTCGGTAAAAGGCGCGACGATGTTGCATTGACTACACCGAATCGGCGTAGTCGTTTGCTGTGCGCCCCAAGTAAAATATTTTGTGCCGATGATGAAAAACATATTTTCCTAAACCGTCGGTTTCAGATATTTCAAGCCGTCAATAAACTTAAAATCGTCCACATTATAAGTTACAACCGTCAAATCATTTTCGAGTGCAGTTGCCGCAATTAAGGCATCAGCAAGTAATAATCCGTGCGAATTTGAATATCTGTCAATCAACTCAATTGCGCGTTGTGAAATTTTCGGCGTAATTGGCAAAAGCGGGAAATTGTCCAATACTTTTTTTATTATCCGCTTTTCTTGATTAGATTTTGAGCCTTGCAAACATTCAATATAAATTGTCGCATCAATCACGGCTTCAAGATTTTCAACAAATTTTGTAACGGCTAAATCACCTTTGAAAACTCTCGAAAAAACATTTGTGTCAGGCAAATAGTCAATCATATTTTACCGTTATTTTTATCTCGAATCGTGCGGGCAATTTCTTCCGCCGACTCTTCGCGGTCAGCCCAAATTCCAACAGCCTCCGCCAAATCTTCCTTCAAACTATTTCGGCGCGGCGGTATAATTGCCGACAATTTTTCGGACTTTGTTTTTTTCTCAAAATCTTCCAGATTCTGCAAAAGTTGTTCGCTAAATTCTGCATCGCTCACTTGAAAAAAGCGATTCACATTTTGTGGTATTTCGATTGTTACTTGTCCCATAAAAATTCTCCTTGCGCTCTTTATTTTAGCACAGAATTTTCAGAATAATGCGCGAAAAACTTCTCGACCTCGTGTTTCGATTTCAGACGAATTATCGTTTTTTCATTTTGAAATTTCTTCAATAATTTCTCGATTCGCGGTTTAGTGGTTTGTTCAAAATTCCAAATCCATCCGAAAAACTTGAAATCGAACTTTTCATTACAGCCTTTTGCCATATCGGGACGAGTTTTATTTCGATATTTCGCCACTCTTTTTATACCAAACAAAAAATGGTTTGCGAAAAATTAAGAGACGGAATAACTGATTTTGCTAAATAATCGCAACACAATTTTCGCAAACCATTTCCTAATAGGTATAAGATTCGATAGACACAAACAGTTCGCGGCATTTCGAGAAAAATCACCGTATCACAAGCCTCAATACGCATTTCCATCGTGCCACCAAAATTTCCGTCAAGTATCCATTCGTCGCCTTCAATAATTTCTTTAACGATTTCTTGCCATTCATCTTTTGGCGTTTCAACCCAATTCGGTTGCCAGTAAAGTTGGTCGAGATGAATGACTTCAAGACCTGTTTTTTCGCTTAATCTTTTGGCAAAAGTTGACTTACCTGCGCCGCCTGAACCGATAACCAAGACTTTTTTCATTGGATTAAAATAGGCAAAAAGATATTTTGCCACCGCGAGAAAATGAAAGTATCAAAGTTGGATATTTCACCTTAAAAAATTCGTTGCGATAATAACGCAAAAGGCTTGCCGCTTAAAAAAGCAACAAGCCTTTTGTAGTTTTCGACGCAGTTTCCAAACTATTTATTAGCCGGTGCGGTCGTGTTATTTTTTCGCAAAGAATTCGGATCGCCGACATTGGGAACTTGTTTTGCGCCTTCTTCGGCTTTGAAAAACGGTTCTTCCTTAAATCCAAGCAAACTCGCGGTGATAACTGCCGGAAATTGATTTCGCATCGTGTTAAAAGCCGTAACCTGTTTGTTATAATCTTCGCGCTTGGTAGCGATGCGGTTTTCCGTGCCGGAAAGTTCATCCTGAACTTTCATAAACGCCTCGCTTGACCGAAGTTGCGGATAACTTTCCTGCAAACTCAAAAGCCGTCCGACCGTTCCGCCGAAACTATTTGCCGCGTCAATCACGGCTTGCCGTTGTTCGGGCGTTTTATCATTGACGGGCGCAGCACCAGTAGCGTTCAAAAGACGTGACCGCGCTTCGGCGATTTGTCCGAAAACTTCCTGTTCCTGAACACCGACCATCTGCGCCGTTCTTATCAAATTAGGAACTAAATCAGCGCGACGTTGGAGTTGACTTTCGACATCCGACCACGCACCTTTGACCTGTTGCTGTTCGGCAGTCAGCGAATTATAACTGCAACCGCTGAAACCAAAAACAACTAATAATGTAACTGTTAATAAAACTATTTTTCTCATTTTTTTCTCCTTATAGAAAGATAATGGTAAATCGTAAATCGTAAATCGTAAATTGTTAATCAAAGAATTTCGCTACTAAAGTGCAATTAACCATTAACCATTTACGATTTTTCCAACTTATCAACCGCTTCGATGACATTTTCAATCTGTTCCAGATAATCGGCGAAAAGCTGATTAGCGGAAGTTTCATCAAGCGTTTTGGCAAAATTATTTTCGCGTATGTTAAAGATTTCGACAAACGGTCTGCCGTCAATCTTTAGATTTTCGGCAGTCAAAGCAACGATTTCGTGTTTCGTTACGGGTGGCTCAAAACCGTGAATTAACAAAACGGCGCGAAACAAGGCGGCAAAACTCGAAAGACTTTCCGCCATTAAATTTATCAAACTTCCAACCGACGTTGATGCCAAAATATAGCTACGGCGCAATTTCATCAACTTGCTTCGCAGTTCGTATTCGGTTTGATGTCTTAAATATTTATCGGAAATATCAATGTTTGCTAAAACATCGTCGCCATACAGAACTTTGCGGGCGCGTTCCATATTGTGAAACTCAATTGGAAAAACGTCCGCCGCATTTTGCAGTTCCGAAACTGTAAAATAGACAGGAGTAGAATTTCCGAATTTGCTCCATTCGCGCAAACACGCCTGCGCGTTTCGCAAATCCTTCGGCGTTATTCGATGCAAAGCAATCAGCAAATTGTAATCAGATTGACGCGGCACAAAATCGCCCGCCGCCGCCGAACCATACAAAATTACACTCGCCAAATTCTTGCCGTGTGTCGCCTTCAAATCGTCTATAAATGCGTCAAATTGATGTTTCATCTTTCAAATTTATTTTTCTAATCGGTCAATTCGAGAATGTGAATTTTTTGCCAAGTCGGTTAATTTATTCTCGCTTCCGAGTTTGAGCATCAACCAAAATGGCAATTTTAGCATTTAATTCTTCAGAACTCTTTGTTTGAGTTTCAGCTAAAACAGCCATTTTAGCGTTGAATTCTTCATTATTCTTTGCTTGATTCTTTGCTTGAGTTTCAGCTAGAATAGCCATTTTAGCATTAAATTCTTCATTATTCTTTTGCCATTTATCTTCACTTTCTTGCCACTTATCTTCATTGCGAATTTGAGCATCAATCAGCATTGTGATTTTTTCACTCATATCTTCGTCTTTTTTCAACGAGTCAAACAATCTATTATCGTGGCTGGCAATTAACTGCGATAATAATTGAATCGCTTCCTCAACCGTCGAAACTCTTCTTTCTACTTTAGAAACTCTTTCGCTAACATCCATAAAAACTATCTCCGATTGCAAATCTAAAATCAAAAATTCCTTACCAATCGCCGCCCGCGCCGCCGCCGCCGAAATCGCCTCCGCCACCGAATCCGCCCCAACCGCCGCTATCGCCGCCTGAAGAACCGCCGCCCCAACTGCTTCCGCTTGAAGATGAACCGCCCGAACTATTGATAATCGAACTCAGTATAACAGGAAGCCAAAAAGAACCACCGCCGCCCGAACCGCCGCCACCGCGTCCGCCACGACTGAAAATTATAATCATCAAAATAAAAAGAATTATCAAACAACCTGCACTGCCAATAAAAGATTTATTGTTTTTCTGATTATTTCCCGCTTGCGGTTGTTGGATTGGTGCTGGTTCGCCCGATTGTTTTGCCTGAATCGTGCGAATATACGCATCAATCGTATCGGCAACGCCTTTGGTATAATTAGCTTGTTTGAAGGCAGGAACAAGATATTGCCGTTGCAAACTTCCGACTGTGCCGTCGGGCAGTTCGTCTTCCAAATCACGGCTGACCTGTGTGAAATATTTGCGGTCGTCAATGGCTATAAAAAGCAACGCACTCGGATTGTCGGTTTGCTTTGAACCGATGCCCCAACCACGCGCCACTGCCAAAGAATAATCAAAAATATCACTGTCGCCAGTAGTTTTGACAATCACGACGGCGAGTTCGACACGCGGATTAGATTTATCACGAAATTCAGTTAAGCGTTGGTTGAGTTGCGCTTTTACATTCGCGTCAATAACGCCAGCGTAATCATTGATGGGCGCAGTCGGCGCGGGCAAAGGCGATTCTGAAGTTTGCGAAAACGTCTGCTGAATTGTTAAGCCGAAAAGCAGAACAAAGAGAAACACACTTAATTTTGCCGTTGGAAAAATCGTTTTCATTTTTTCAATAATACTATGTTGCCCAATCAGAAGCTAATACGATGATTTTTGATAATGTGTTCCTTTGAAATTATCGTTCCAAAAACGAATGCAAAATAAAATGCAGAACGAAAAATAAAGCCACGCCCGCGAAAACCGACATAGACACAAGCGGATTTTTGCCGCCGTGATGATTGACTTCGGGAATCAAATCGCTTGCCGCCACATAGAGCGTTACGCCGCTTGCTAACGGAAGCGCGTAAGCAACTGTGAAACCTACGCTGGTGCCGATAAAATAATAAAGCAAAACACCTAGAAACGTCGTCAATCCAACCAAGATCGTGGCAAATAAAACTTCTTTTAAGCCTTTTCCAGCGGCTAAAACCATTGACGCAATCGTAAAACCTTCGGGAAATTTATGAAGAAAAACCGCGAAAAATACTAAAAGCCCGACGCGATAATCAACCTGCGCGGCGGCGGCAATCGAAACTCCGTCAAAAAATGTGTGAATCAGAAGTCCGCCGATTGCCGTGTAAGCCGAAGATGTCGAAATCAGATGGTCGCTGTGCATTTCCTCGCCCAAATGAAAATGCGGCGCAATCGTATGTTCAAAAAACTGCGTTATCAGATAACCGATGAGCAGTAAAACCATCGGATAAATCAATATTTCGCCGTTATAAGAGTTTCCTTCTTTTTGCCAAAGCCCAATGACTTCGGGCAAAACATCAATAAAGGTTACGGCAAGCATAAAACCCGCGCCCAATGCTAGAATGTATTTAAGCAGTTTCTTATAATTTTTCTGAATTCCGGGCGGAAAAAGAATCAAACCACCAAGCACATTTGCCAAACCTGCAAAAATACCGAATATTAGAAGTTGAACGAGAGTTATTTCCATAGCGAAATCCGCACTAACAATGAATATTTTAGAGCATAGTAAAGCACAAACTTTATCGCAAACCTAACAGAAAAGAAACTATAGATCAGCGCAGAATATCTTAATCACAAAATCGCAAAAAATTAAGCATCTGATTAAAACAAAAAATTGTAAATAATTCTTGACAGATACTAAAAAATAATCGTAAGATGCTTGTTAATTAGTTGAAAACAGTCCAAAGCGAATTTGGACGCGGAAGATTTTCCCCGACAGTGTGTTTAAGAAATTTGATATTTTTAAGCACTTTATCCCCGAAAAAAGTTTCTAACTGATGATGCGCGGAGATGATAAAAACCAGTAGGACGGTAAAAAAATAGTTTAGTGTTCGCGTAAAATCAACAAAAATCAGAGTTATAAAGTTTGTTGTCAAGTGTTTTGACAATTTGGATACCGATGCGTCTTATCATCATAAAACGTCGCGCCGAAAAAGAGTGTGGTTGATCTTTGAAGAAGTGTCAAAAAATACAGCCGAAAATTTACATAAACCTGTTCTGTTAGCGGAAACTCTGCGACTGCTCAATCCGCAAGCCGACGAGTTTTTTGTTGATGCAACGCTTGGTTTGGGAGGACATTCGGAAGCTATTTTGGCAAATTTTGCTAAAACACGAATTATCGGAATTGACCAAGACGCGGAAGCAATTGATTTGGCGAACAAAAGACTCGAAAATTTTAGCGAAAGAATCAAGATTTTTCAGGCGAATTTTTCTGATATTAAACAGGTTTTAGACTTTGTGAAAGTTGATGGCGTATTAGCCGATTTGGGCGTTTCGTCGTTGCAGTTTGATAGCGAATCGCGCGGTTTTAGCTTTCGTTTTGACGCAAAACTCGATATGCGAATGGATGCAAATTCGGATACGGAAACTGCCGCCGAATTACTCGAAACGCTGTCTGAATTTGAGATTGCGCGAATTATTTACGAATACGGCGAAGAACGATTTTCGCGGCGGATTGCTCGTCGAATAGTTGAAAGCAGGGAACGAGGTGAACCGATAAAAACAACGGGCGAACTTGCCGAGTTGGTTAAAAAATCGGTCAAACGCGGCAAGAAAGAAAAAATTCATCCGGCAACGCGCACGTTTCAGGCATTGAGAATCGCGGTCAACCGTGAACTTGAAATTTTAGAAGATTTTATCCGTGACGCAGTTGATGTTTTGAAAAAAGATGGGCGATTTGTCGTAATAACTTTTCATTCTTTGGAAGATCGAATCGTTAAGCAAACGCTGCAAAAACTCGCTGGAAAATGCTTTTGTCCGCCACGCTTGCCAACTTGTGTTTGCGGTGCAGTTAAAGAAATTGAAATTTTGACGCGCAAACCTGTTACGCCGAGTGAGCAAGAAACTGAGGAAAATCCTCGCGCCCGAAGCGCAAAACTCCGCGCTTGTCGAAAACTGAATTGACGGAGAAGAAGTTATGAGCCGAAAAAAAATATCACCGAAAACTATGACGAAAAAAAATCAACGCGACCCGATTGCGTGGCGATATGGTTTTTTGACGCTTTGTTGCGGTTTGGTTTTGGTAGTCGGTTTTTTCTTTGCCGCCCGCCAACATTTTTCTTCGATAGATTTCAGTATCAAAAATTCCAAACTGAAAAAGCAGATTGACGAACTCGAAGACGCAAGACGTAACCTTATATTAGAGAAAGAATCGGCAAGGACATCGGCTGAAATCAAAAAAGCCGCGCAAAAAATCGGATTATTGGAAACGACGGCAAGCAACAATGAAATTATTCGCCCAATTAATGAAAAACCGAAAACGGAAAAATCGGTTGACGCGAAACTAAAACAAACGGTTTTAAGCAATCCTGTTGACGAAAAACCGATTGAGAAAAAATCGGAAAAAGAAGAAAAGAAAAAGACGGAAGTAAAAATCGAAAAAGATAAATCACCAGTAAAATTAGCGAAAAAATAATGGCAAAACGCGCAAAAAAAATCAATAAAAATTCGACACAAACGGCGTTCACGCGCTTTATGCTGATTGTCGCATTTTTTATTTTGTGGATTAGCGGCATTAGTGTGCGGCTGGTGCATTTGCAGGTTAAGCAAAGCGATTGGTTGCGCGGACAAGCACTTAATCAACGGCGCGACCAAACCAAAAGTCGGCAACTTCGAGGCACGATTTTTGACCGCACGGAGCGCACTTTGGCAATAAGTGTGAACCTGAAATCGCTCTATGCTGACCCGACAGAAATTGATGATGTCGAAGCGACCGCGAAAAAAGTTGCCGCCGTGCTAAAACTCAAACCGAATGATGTTTTGAAAGATTTGCGCGAAGCCAAAGACAATAATAAAAGATTTGTCTGGTTAGCACGGAAATTGGATGAAGAAACGGCGCAAAAACTCAACGAAACTTTGCACGACAGAGATATTAAGAAATTGGACGAACCGCGATTTGCGGGACTTCATTGGCGGGAAGAGCAAAAACGCAATTATCCGCATCAATCGTTGGCGGCGCAAGTTGTCGGTTTTAGCAATTCCGATGACATCGGACAAGCGGGAATCGAACAATCGCAAGAGGAAATTTTGCGCGGCGCAGTAGTTAAAGGTTGGCAAGACCGCGACCGTTTGGGCAGAGTTTATGACGAATCGGAAACGGAACAGCGCGAACCGCCGAAGAATATTGTGCTGACAATCAGCCATTCGATTCAATACAAAGTCGAACAGGCACTCGAAAAAGGTGTCAAAGCCGCCAATGCCAAATCAGGCATCGCCGTCGCGCTTGACCCGAAAACGGGCGAGATTTTGGCGATGGCAAATTATCCGACGTTTGACCCGAATAAATTTGGCGAATACGCGCCCGAAAATTATACGAATAAAGTTTTGCAAAGTGTCTATTCGCCCGGTTCGGTTTTCAAACTTGTAACATACGCGGGCGGATTGCAGGAAAATCTTATCAAAGCCGATGGCGAAATTGATTGTAGCAAAGGATTTATCGAAGTCGGCGGACGACGTTTTAATGATCCGCACGCGACCAAAACAATGTCTTACAGCAACGCTTTGGCGGTGTCGAGTAATTATGCGGCGATAAAAACCGCGCTCGAACTTGGCAAAGACAGATTTTATGGCTATGCCCGCAAATTTGGTTTTGGCGAACCGACGGGCATCGAACTTCCCGGCGAAGTGCGCGGACAATTGCGCTCGCCCGAAACTTGGAACGGCGACAGTTTGGCTTCGATGTCAATCGGTTACGAAGTCAGCATCACGGCTTTGCAAGCGGCGACGGCTTACGCGGCGGTTGCCAATGATGGCGTGATGATAAAACCGCACGTTATCAAGGAAATTCGCCAAGCCGACGGAAAAATCGTGTCAGCAACCGAACCGCAAAAGTCGCAAATTATCAGCACGGAAAACGCCCGCGATTTGCGTCGGATGTTGCAACAAGTTGTCTTGAAAGGAACTGCTAAACGGGCGCAACTCAACGGTTACACATCGGCGGGAAAAACGGGAACGGCTTGGAAATATGATGCGAAATTGAAGAAATATAACGAGGCGAAGTATGTTTCTTCGTTTATCGGTTTTGCGCCCGCCGACAATCCGTCGGTCGTGATTGCGGTTGTGATGGACGAACCGCAAGGTGGAGCGCGGGACGGCGGACAAGTTTCTGCGCCTGTGTTTAAGGAGATTGCCGAACAGATTTTGCCCGAACTAAATGTTTTGCCTGATGCGACTTTTCGCCAAGAAGTTTTGACCGCGGAGGATATTACACCGGAAGCCGACATCGCGCCGACTTCGACGCAAAACGCGCCGAAAAAGACGGAAA
>JANOXW010000715.1:0-2506 GCA_031418635.1 Acidobacteriota bacterium | reverse complement strand
GTTGATACATTCGCTCCGCAAAAAATGCCTGATTCCGGTTAGCACGCAATGCACTTGTCCGGCGGCAAATACTCCGCCCGATTGTGCCGGTGGCGTGATGATTGATAATCTGCGTCTGAACGGCACATTTATCCCGATTTTGTTGAATCCTGATCAAACGGTTAGGACTAATCAAATGGTAAATATGGCAAATGGCGGACAAATGATCATTAACGAACAATTCCGCACGGCTTCCGGCAATGGTGGAACACTGTTCATCAATGGTGTTCATGTTGTCATTCCCGGAGTTGCGGATGTAATACTCTCCAGATCGGAATCAGGCATTTTTTGCGGAGCGAATGTATCAACCGACCCGATTGAAGACGAGGCGAGTTTCATTGAAATACCCTGATAAAAGTTAATTCTATTGCGTTAAAATCTAGTGGTAAAAAACTCAAATCTTTGCAGTAGCAAAAAAGTTGAAGGCGTGTGGATAAAAATCACACGCCTTTTTGCAAATTGAAAATTAACTCTCAACATCTTGATCGCCAAAAAAAGGCTATCAGGATGTTGGCACTCCGATTTTGATTTATCTTTACATTTCAATTAAATTCGTTATATGTCATTTCCAGAAATTAGCGAGCAGTTGCGCCGATTAGATAAATTAAACTTCATCTTCGCGTTTGCCGCCTTTTTTATTTTCTTAACTTCTATGAAAAATCCAGCCCAAAGCGAATCAAAAAACGTCCCCGACGATTGGCAGACTCTTGCCGAACAGACCGATTATCAAAAATCTTGGCGTTACGCCGAAACGATTACATACGCCCAAAAATTGGCGAAAGTGTCGCCGTTGATTGAATACAAATCTTTTGGCAAAAGCGGCGAAGGGCGGGAGATGCCGTTGCTGATTGCGGCAACCGACAAAGATTTCACGCCGGAAAAAGCGAAAAAAAGCGGTAAGGCGATTGTCTTTATTCAAGCCGGAATTCATTCGGGCGAGATTGACGGCAAGGACGCGGGATTCGCGCTTCTGCGCGATATTGCGATAACCAAAACACGCGCCGATTTATTAAAAGATGTCGTGATTATTTTTGTGCCGATTTACAATGTGGACGGACACGAACTTGTTTCGCCGTTTAATCGCATCAATCAAAATGGTCCTGACGAAATGGGCTTTCGCGCCACTTCCACCAATTTAAATCTTAACCGCGATTATATGAAGGCGGACGCGCCTGAAACACGCGCTTGGCTGGCGTTGTGGAACGATTGGAAACCCGATTTTTTTATTGATTGCCACGTTACCGACGGCGCGGATTTTCGCTATAACGTAACTTACGAATACGCGCATTTCCAAGAAGTTTCACCCGCTATCAAAGATTGGATGGACACGCATTTTGACGGAAATGTTGTTCCAAAAGTAGAAAGCGAAGGCAACTTGTTGACGCATTACATCGAATTTGCCGGACGCGAAGTAACGGGCGGAGTTGCTACTTTCATCGCCACGCCACGTTTTGCGACGGGTTACACGCCGCTTCGCAATCGCGCCGGTTTGCTGATTGAGACACACAGTTATAAACCGTATAAATCGCGTGTGCGTGGAACTTACGATATTTTACGTTACACGATTGAGGAAATAAACCTAAACAAAAAATCGCTGTTTGAAACTAACAAAAAAGCCGAAACGGAAACAATCGAACGCGGAAAAACATACGACGCAAATCGCCAATTTCCCTTGCGTTTGGAAATTACAAAAAAATCAACGCCGTTTGATTTCAAAGGCGTTGAATACAAAATCGAAGAAAGCGACATTTCGGGCGCGAAACGGATAATTTACGGGACAAAATCGCTTGACATCACGATTCCGAAATTTGATGAGGCGAAGATTTCCGCGTCGGTTGCGCCGCCGCTTTTTTATATTATTCCTCCGCAATGGCAAGATGTTATCGGAGTTTTAGCAGAACACAACATCAAGTTTCAAAGAACAAATAAGCCTTTGAAATTTGACATTGAAAGCTATCGTTTCAGCGATGTAAAATTTGCCAACGCTTCGTTTGAAAGCCGCGTTACATTGAGTTTTAAGACAATTCCGACAACGGAAACACGCGAGTTTCCCGCCAATTCCGTCATCGTTCCGATTGACCAAGAAGCGGCAAACGTGGCGATTCATCTGCTTGAACCGATGTCGCCCGATTCGTTTATGTATTGGGGATTTTTCAACGCCATTTTTGAGCAAAAAGAATACGGCGAAGGCTATGTCGTCGAAAGAATGGCGCGTGAGATGTTGGCGAAAAATCCCGAACTCAAACGCGAATTTGAAGAGAAATTGAAAGACGAAAAGTTCGCCAAAAACCCAAATGCGCGGCTCAGTTTCTTTTATGAACGCTCACCGTATTATGATAAACGCATCGGACTTTATCCGGTTGGACGAATTACGACAAAAATAATCGAAAGGTAAAAGTTATGAGCGCAGTTTTAGAAAGTAATCAATCAACAGTTTTGCCGCCAAGACGCAAAAAAGAGATTTTTT
>JANOXW010000714.1:0-1560 GCA_031418635.1 Acidobacteriota bacterium | reverse complement strand
TTTCGACTTCAATGCCGTGAACTTTCGCTTCGGCTTCGGCAAGCCGCGTGAAAATTTTTAGGGCATTTATTTTGACTGAATCGGAAAGTCTTGAACCTTTAATTATCTTGTTTATATCGCTCAAATGCCGATGTTTTCTTTCTTCGGCAAATTTCACTTCGGCGTGAATGGCGGAAATTCCTGATTTATCCTTTGTGGTAAATTCAATCTCGAAATCTGCAATATCTAATAAATTTATTTGTTCGATAAATTTTTCGCGGTCAATTCCAAGCGCAATTAACGCACCTAAAATCATATTTCCACTCGCGCCCGCGAAACAATCGAAATAAAGTATTTTCATAAAACTAAAAGTCTAAAGTTCAAAAAGGCAAAGGTCAAAGCGCGAGTTTCGTTCTTTCACGCGGTTTGCGCTATACTTTAACTTTTTCTAAAACGCATTTTTTTGAGGTCTTAATAAATTGAATTTAATCGAATTACAAAACGGTCTGCGGGAAAAAGTTATCGAAACGGCAAAGCAACAATTCTCCGTTGAGTTGGAACAAATCGCCGCCGAAATTCCGCCCAAAACGGAACTCGGCGACCTTGCTTTTCCGATTGCGTTTGAACTCGCCAAGAAAATTAAACAATCAACGGGTGAAAAGAAAAATCCGCGTGAGATTGCCGAAAAACTCAAAGCTGCATTAGAAGAAAACGAAGCCGTTGAACGAGTCGAAGTCGCAGGCGCAGGTTATCTGAATGTGTTTTATAATCGCGCCAAATTTTTAACTGATGGTTTGCGTGTTGATTCCGCAACTGTAAATCTGCCAGATGATTCACCGAAAGTTTGTGTCGAACACACTTCAGTAAATCCGAACAAAGCGGCGCATATCGGGCATGTTCGCAATTCGGTGTTGGGTGATACGTTTGTACGGATTTTGCGGGCAAATGGCAAGCGCGTGGAAGTCCAAAATTACATTGATAACACGGGCGTTCAAGTCGCCGATGTCGTTGTCGGATTTATTTATCTTGAGAAAATGAATCTTGACGACATAAAAAATCTCGATGAGAAATTAAAATCCGAAGGCAAAACTTTCGATTATTATTGTTGGGATTTATACGCCAAAGTCGGTCAGCAATATCAAACAAGTGAAGAATTAAAAGCTAACCGCGCCGAAGTTTTGGCTATGATTGAAGAAGGCAATAATCCAATTGCCGAACTCGCCGATTTTGTCGCTACGCGCAATGTCCAATGTATTTTGGCGACGATGGAACGCTTCGGCATTCGTTACGATTTGCTGCCGCGCGAATCGGAAATTTTGCATCTGCATTTTTGGCAAAAAGCGTTTGAAGAGATGAAACAACGCGACGTAATCAAGTATGAAACGACGGGCAAAAGCGCGGGTTGTTGGGTGATGCCGACGGATTCGCACACGGGAACAGACGAACACGAAGCCGATAAAATCCTGGTGCGTTCAAACGGAACGGTAACATACACGGGCAAAGACATCGCTTATCAAATGTGGAAACTCGGACTTCTCGGACTTGATTTTTACTACAAACTTTTTCACGAATACGCAGACG
>JANOXW010000713.1:0-1599 GCA_031418635.1 Acidobacteriota bacterium | reverse complement strand
TACAAATTCCAAAGGCACTAAAGCCTCGCCTAATTTGTTGGCAAACGTCGAGTTAGAAAGATGTGCGGCTGAGAAAATCATCATCGGCGACATCATTTATTTGCCGATGAAAAACGGAAAGTTTTGTTATTTGGCGGTTTGGCACGGGCAAAATAACGAGAAGAATAATCGGTTGGAGTGTGGCGGAAACGATGACCGCTGAGTTGGTAATTTCAGCTTTGGAAAAGGCGATTCTGAAAAGAAAAGTGAAAGCGGGAGCAATAATTCATTCGGACAGAGGAAGCCAATATGCAGCAAATGCTTTTCGCAGTTTGCTGCAAACCAATTGTTTTCAGCAATCAATGTCGGGCAAAGGCAATTGCCTTTGCCAATGCCCAAGCGGAAAGTTTTTTCTCGCGGTTCAAGGCAGAATTGTTGGAGAATGGAGTTTTTGAAGATGTCGAGCAAGCAAAATCAGAAGTCTTCAGTTATATCGAAGGCTACTACAATCGAGTCAGACTACATTCAAGTGTGGGCTACAAAAGCCCACTGGAATTTGAGATGGAATTGAAAAACAAAAATAATGGAGGAAAAGAGAGTTTTGTATCCATTTAAACTTGACCATCTCAGTATCTGGTCACGGCGTGTCAAAATGCTATTGCATAGCATTATAAGAAAAGCGTATGAGATTATAATACAATACTTTCAAAATTAAACTTTCTAATCACATAAAACAGATTTTTATAATGATTTGGCGCAAGACTACTTTCAATTTGCTGTTCAATTTGAACACAATTTCTAAAGACAACGGACAAAATCACCCTTTCCACCCGTTTTCAATTCCAACTGAATTTCCGTGATGCAAATATCTTTTTGCACAGCTTTGCACATATCGTAAATGGTCAACACGGCAACCGAAACCGCCGTTAATGCTTCCATTTCAACGCCTGTTTGCGAATTTGTTTTGGCTTCGGCTTCGACATAAACGCCGAAATCTTTTATCTCGACTTTTATCTCGACTTTTGACAAATTTATCTGATGACACAACGGAATCAGGTTTGAAGTCTGTTTTGCCGCCATAATTCCCGCGATTCGTGCGATTTCTAAAGGATTGCCTTTCGGATTTTTATTTGATTTAAGAATTTGGAGCGTTTCTTCACTTAGCAAAACTTTGCCCGACGCGACGGCGCGACGCGATGTTACGGTTTTATCGCTCACGTCAACCATTTTAATTTTGCCCGATTCGTCAAAATGCGAAAGTTTTTTCATTGGATTTTATGGCAGATATGCAATTTTAACGACATCTCCGTTGGCATAAGTTTCGCCTTGCGGCACAAATACCAGCGCGTTGGCGTTGGCAAAGGCGATGAAATTTGAAGAACCGCTAAAGCGCAAAGATTCTATGATAAATTTGCCGTCTTGAGCTGTTTCAATCTTCACGGGCAAAAAACTGTCGCGTTCTTTCGCTCCCTTAATTTTGGCGGATGCGACGGCAAAACCTTGTTTTAGTTGGCAATCGGCGGCGTTTTGCATTTTCAACAACGCCGTCCGAACAAACAAAAAAAATGTAACCGCAACCGAAACCGGATTGCCCGGCAGACCGAAAATGTATTTGTCGGC
>JANOXW010000712.1:0-3785 GCA_031418635.1 Acidobacteriota bacterium | reverse complement strand
CCGTTATCCATTTTGCATTACTGCTTAGCTCATAAAACCCGAAAACATCCATGACATCATAGCTCCGAACAAAACCATAACAACAAAAACAGTCAAAGTTGCCGACCAAGCAATTGTCGGGGAAACTTTTTCGCCCGCATTTTTCAATCCGGTTGCGTTTAGCCAAAGCGAATAAATTACGAGCAAACTAATCGCGCTCAGAAGTGAATAAAGAACAGGGTTAGACGCAGGTGAAACGAGAAAATTCAAGTTGTCTTGAATGAGCGAGTTTTGCCCCAAAATCGGATGAATATCGGTTGGGTCTTTGATAAATAAAATTATCGAGTTCAAAATAAATTTTATTACTGAAACTGGAAAAGACGCATAAACAGCGGCTGAAAACGCTTGCCAATAATTCATCACGCTGCCCATTGCCAAAGCAAAAAGAAAGAAAATCAAGCCAAAAAACGCATACAAAAACACTTGTCCGACAAAAGTATTTACGGCTTGTCCGCCACGCAAAATCGGACTTTTATTTTGCTCGATGGTTTGAGCGCGTCCAGCTTCGACATTTTTACGCGCTTCTTCGTTGTTAGCAATCATCGGCATTTCAAGCGTTTTATCAATCGCGTAATTGGTAACTCTTTCGGGTGTCAGCTGATACAAAAACAGATTGAAAAAGATCACCGATAAAACCGACATTATTAACAGCGCGGCAAGCCAACGCGGATGACGGCGAAGATTTTGAAAAACCTCGCCCGGCGAATAAAAAATTGCCGACAAAGTTTCTGCCGTGGACATTCGCGGTGTATCTTCAGTTTCGGGTTTTTCGACAAAACTCAAACCAATCATCAAAATGCCCAATAAAGTTAAAGAAATTCCTGTTTGAGTCAGTCCCGAAATAATTTTCAGAACGCTCAAAACTATAACTATAACACCGATAACTGCTACGACAATTCCAGCTAAACGATTCATATTTTTCTCTGATTTTTTATATTAAATAGAACAAATTTGTTACGTTTTCAAAAAAATATTTGTTTCAAATATCTTTTCATCCAACTTTTGGCGCGTTTTCATAGCCTTCGACACGAATACACGCCGCGAAATGATCTTTTTCGATTTCTCTTAATTCAGGTTCGATTCGCGCACAATCTGCAATCGCAATCGGACAACGAGTACGAAAGCGGCAACCCGACGGCGGATTTATCGGCGTTGGAACGTCGCCTTGTAGCACGATTCTTTCGCGCTTTTTCTTCGGATCGGGAATCGGAATCGCTGAAAGTAACGCTTTTGTATAAGGATGAAGCGGAAAATCATACAACTCGCGCCCTTCGGCAATCTCGACGATTTTGCCGAGATACATCACGGCGATGCGTTGTGAAATATGTTCGACAACTGCCAAGCCGTGCGATATAAAAAGGTATGTCAGACCGAATTCGTGCTGTAAATCCTGCAAAAGATTGACTACTTGCGCCTGCACAGATACATCTAAAGCCGAAACAGGTTCATCCGCAATGATCAATTTTGGGTTAAGTGCCAACGCCCGCGCAATTCCGATGCGTTGCCGCTGTCCGCCCGAAAACTCGTGTGGATAACGATACATATAATCCGCATCAAGCCCGACTTTTTTGAGCAAATCAGCCACGCGCTCGCGTTGTTCGGTCTTGTTGCCGATGTTATGAATTTTCAATGGCTCTGAAACTATAGAAAAAATGCTCAAACGCGGATTGAGCGAAGCATACGGGTCTTGAAAAATAATCTGCATCTCGCGCCGCAGTTTCTGCATTTCACGATTGCCGAGTCCGACGATATTGTTGCCCTCGAATAAAACATCGCCGTGCGTCGGTTCGATAAGTCTTATCAAACATCGCCCAACCGTTGATTTCCCGCAACCCGATTCGCCGACTAAGCCCAAAGTTTCGCCCGCCAAAATATCAAACGAAACGCCGTCAACTGCACGAACAACATCGTCGCTGTTATCAACCGCAAAATGTTTGACCAAATTGCGAACCTTTACGAGTTCTTTTGTTTTTACCGAAACCGCGCCGTTTTCCATTTGTTTGTCGGAGAAAGAATATGCTATTTACAAAGGAAATTCTATGTCATTACGATTGTTTAGCGCAAACGGACAATAATTGCTTGGGTTTAGTCAAAGATAGGAACGCGAGGATTTATCTATCACTTATCACTTATCACTTACCATCTATTCCAAAGTAAAAATCTATCTACGATTCGGAATAGATTATAAGTGATAGATGATAGGTTCATTTGAATTTTTTAGACTATTTTCAATTATGATGCGTCTAAAAATGTGAGCGCGTAAAGATTTGCGCTCACAGGCGCGTTTGATAAACTTCTCGTGCAGCTTGTAGTTAGACACGAATGATAACTAACTTAACTGATGAGCAATTAGTCGAACTTGCGGTAAAGGAGAATCCTGATGCTTTCGGCGAAATCGTTAAAAGATGGGAGCGAAAGATATTCGCGCTCTGTTTCGGTATGCTCTCGCGGGAAGACGAAGCGAAAGACGCGGCGCAGGAAACATTTATCGCCGCCTATCGCAATTTGAGCAAATTTCGCGGTGATGCGAAGGTTTCATCGTGGCTTCATCGAATCGCCATCAACCAATGTTTGACAACCAAACGCCGTGCTAAAACCCGTTCCGAGAGTTTTCTTGACGATGAAGAAAATACTGCCGAAAAAGTTTTTGTTGCCCCGTCCCATTTGTCGCCGTCAAAGACGACGGAACAGAATGAAAGATTGAACATCGTGCGGCAAGCGGTTAGTTCGTTGCCCGAAGATTTGAGGCAAGTTATCGTGATGAAGGAGTTTGAAGATATGACGTTTCAAGAGATTGCGGACACACTTTCATTGCCGTTAAGCACGGTTAAAAGCCGTCTTTATACTGCGCTAAAACAACTTCGCGCTAAATTGGAACGAGTTCCAATGGAGGTCGTTTGAGAGTTTTTGAGAATATGTTAAATAATAATCACAATCCGTCTTGCGCGTTTGCCGAACAGATAGTTTCGTATCTTTACGGCGAAACGATTGGCAAGGAAAAAGCCACATTCGACGCGCATCTGAACAATTGTGCATCGTGCGCCGACGAACTCGCGGGTTTCGGTTTTGTTCGCGCTTCAATTGTCGAGTGGAAAACGGAAGAGTTTCTAAATTTGGAAACGCCGTCAATCAATATTCCTTATCCGATAGCCGTTGCGACGGAAAAACAATCGTGGTTGGGCGAATTACGAAAATTATTCGCTCTCTCGCTAACGTGGGCGACAGCGTTTGCTGTTCTCATTGTTTGTGTTGGTCTGGTTTTGTTGGCAGTTAATTTTTCAAACGACAAAAATATAGCGCGAAAAGTTGAAAAGCCGACAAATGCAGTTGTTTCGCCGACGGTTGAAGAAAAACCCACGCCACCAATCGAAGAAACAGCCAAGCAAACTCCGACGGAAGAATTGCCAAAGCCGTCAAATATTGAAAACGCTTCGGAGAAATATTCACCGCAAAGTGCGCCAAAAAATCAATTTGTAAAAGTTTCAAATAATGTTAGAAAGAATAAAGGCGTAACGCAAACCGCGAATAATGTGGTGAATATTCGCAAGTTAAAAGACGATAAAACCACGCTTACGGCGCGGAAACAAGTAGTTCCGAAGCTAAATAGTCTTGAGGAAGAAGAAGATAACTCGGTGCGGCTTGCCGACCTTTTCGCCGAAGTTGAAAGTAAATAATATGAAAAAATTAAATTTATTAAGTTTGATTTTCGCGGGTTTGCTCTTGACCTGCGCTTTTTCGACGGTCAA
>JANOXW010000711.1:0-3880 GCA_031418635.1 Acidobacteriota bacterium | reverse complement strand
TTTCCGATACTATTTTGGTTGTCGGAAATTCTTTCGTTTTAGAGAAATAAAACTATGAGTCGCTCAATTTTTTATTTATAAGTTGCGCTGTTGGCTTTCGGGATTGGTTCGTTTGTTGTTTTCAATGTTTATTGGAAATCTACGGAACAGCCGGCAATTGTTTCAACTAACGAAGCAGAAACATCAAACAACGTCAAGCAAACGTCTGAAACTTCTCAAACTAATTCTGACGAAGATAATTTTCCAACTCACGAACAATTTCGCAAATGGCAAATAGACAGTTTTAAGCCCATAATCGAAAAATGGCTCAAGGGCGAAAATATAACAGAAAGAGAATACGATTTGGAAAGAAATGATGATTACTCGTCAAATTCTCAGGAATTAGCAATTGCTTATCTGACAGATGCAAATGGCAATAGAACAAAAGAGATTGCGTTACGAACGGGTTGCGCGACTGTCGGTAATTGCGAGTTTTGGCTTTTTCAAAAATCTGGAAAATCATACAAAATAATTTTAGAAACTTACATGGTTCAGAGATTCCGTTTCTTGCGAAACAAGACAAACAGATATTTCGACCTTGAAGCGACTTCGCACGGAAGTTCGAGGTCGGGCGGAATGGCAATTTATAAATTTGACGGAAACGAATACAAAATTGATAAATGCTTTGGCTACGAATATGAGTTTATTACAAAGAAAAATGGAGAACCTGTATATACAAAAGACGGACAGTTTTTAACTAAAGACAAACCAAATTTGACTTCGGCAAGTTGTGAGAGTTGGTAAAATTAAACTTAAAACTTGGAAAATCTTTCATAATTTATCAGCCTTGCCGTTAATTTACGGCATCTAAAAACGAAAAATTTATCTAGCTTTTTATAGAATTATGTGGCGAATTATCTTTTATCTATCAGTTGCAATGTTGGCTTTTGGAATTGGTTCGTTTGTTGTTTTTAATTTATATTTCAAACGTGCTGAACAATTTGTTGATATACAAACAATAGAAATGGATAAGTTAAAGGTCAAAGAAAGCACATCAATTCAAGAAGATTCAGAGGATAAAGAACTAAACGACGAAGAACAAGCGGCGTTTGATGTTCTCAAACCGACAATCAGAAAATGGTTGCGCGGTGAGAAAATTAAAAACGAATTTACAGAAGCATCAAACGAATCAATTAAAGAAATTTTGGGGAAGGACAAATCTGAGCTAAGTGTAGAGGAAGCAACTTGGTTTTCATATTTTAGGTTTGAACCGACTTTGATTGACATTGATGGCGATGGCAAAAACGAATTGGCAATCAGAAATTATTGTGCGCCCGTCGGAAATTGTCGGTTTTGGATTTTCAAAAAGAAAGCGAACGATTATGAAGTTCTTTTGCAAAGCGACGGTGGCGACGTGCAAACTTTCAAACTCGAAAACACAAAATCAAAAGGTTACTTCGACATTAAAACTACTGCTCACGGCGATGCTTGGTCAGGCGGAATACATATTTATAAATTCGATGGCGAAAAATACAAAGTCAGTGAATGTTATAAATACAATTACTCTTATTTGAACAATGGCAAACTTATTGAACTAAAAGAGCCTACAATAACGTCGCGTAAATGTGTTGAATAATAAATAAATTTGGACAATTTTCATCAAAAGACGAAAAAAATTATCTAGCTTTTTATAAAATTATGTGTCGCTATACTTTTTATCTATCGGTTGCGATTCTTGCTTTTGGGATAGGTTTATTTGGTGTTTTCAAGTTTTCTTGGAAGCCTACCGAACAATCTGTAACGGCACAAGCGACAGAAATGGATACTGTTTCTAAACTTGAAATAAAAAATGACTTGATGCAATTTGAAATGAAAGATGACTTCATACTAAGGAAATTCAAGGAAGATAAAGTTGACGACAGCAAAGAAGTAATATTGAAGAACTTACCTTGCAAAGACAAAAATCTTCGTTTGGTTTGGGACAAAATAAAAAATGAATTTGCCAATGAATCGCCCAAATATTTAGCTAGAATCGGTGTCCGTAATTGTAACAGTTTGTTTAAAGTGGAAAAGATTGTTGATTTGAATGACCACGGACAAGCAGAAATCATTATTCATCAAATTGCCGATTGCACGGCTACAGGAAACTGCCCACTTTGGGTTTTTCAAAAAAAGAAAAATGACTACAAACCTATTCTCTATACAGATATGATTCAAAGTTTTAAGCTAAGGAAAACGCAAGCTAATGGTTACAAAGATTTAGATTTGATGACACATAATTCAGCTTCAAGTTCCTATCATCAACTTTTTAAATTTAATGGCAAGAAATATAAAGCGCAAGAGTGTTGGTCGGCAGATTACGAGTATTTAGATGAGATAAGGCAGTTACACCAATTCAAAAAGCCACGCATAAATCACGAAAAATGCGACGAATATGGTTATGTCAATTAGTAACTAAATCGAAAGACGAAAAATTTATCCAGATTTTTATAAAAAGGACTTACGCCGATAAACGGTCGTAAGTCCTTTTTTGAATTGACATTCGGCAACCTATTTTTCATCATCAGCCGCAAGATTTCCTGAAACTAGCTGAATGACACCGCAAGCAAGACGCGGACCGCCGGATGCTCCGGTTGTGCCGGTGATGCCTCGATCCGGGTTTAAGTGGACAATGACCGCACTGCCGTCTAAGTCAAATACACTCAGCGGACCGGGCGAAAGCGTTACGCGGCTTGTCGTATGTTGGAGAAAGCCGTGTCCGGTTTGGTCAACAATCAGATTAGGAATGTCGCCCATGTGGAAAGGGTGATTAGCGTCCACGGGGGCTGAACTAGCGAACGGTCCTGGATCGAAATGACCGCCGGCGGTTGTAAAGCCGGGAGCTTCGCACAAACCTACTTCGTGGATGTGCATTCCGTGCGCTCCCGGTGTCAAAACATTATTTGGTCCGTTAATTCGTGCGACAATTTGCACAGTTGGTTCGGGGAAATTAACAAAGCCGGGATCAGTCGGCGTTGCTGTCGGACCTGGCGAAGGACATCCCGAACACGGGATTTGGCTAAAAGTGATTTCGCCGGAAATACCCGAACCGGGCGCACCGTGGACAAATGCGCGGGCGATAACCGTATTGGTTTGCACTTCGTTCTGAGTAGCAGTTGGTATCGCACTATTGACAGCGCGAAAATTTCCGAAAAACCAGACGGACCCGATAATACCTGCAATAAGAAGACCGCCGATGGATAGTTTAGTGATTAGTTTCATATTTTTTTGCTTCCTCTACTTTCTTAATAAAATTTGGTTGAATTAGATCGCTAAAGGCAGAATAATCCCATACGATTCTGCGGTTAGCGACACAGTTACGGGGTTAAACGAAAATATTTTTCGTGTAGGATTTCTGATTTATACACTAAATTTCGGCTTTTCACAAGGCACATTTTAGTTTTTTTACATCATCGAAAAACTTAGAAAACCCTCTTTTATTTGTTAGCCTTGAGATTGATTTACGGCATCAAAAGACGAGAAATCTTCCAACCTTTGTGTGCTTTGCGACTTTGCGAGAGACAGAGATTTTCTGCAAAGACGCAAAGGAAAAACGAGTTTTTTCAACTACTGATTTCGCACATCTTATAATTTTACAAAAAAAAAGCCGCCCGCTTTATATCAAAGCGAACGGCTTTTTCGTTTGGCGAAATAAATTTTTTAGGTTGTGCCGCCGTTGGTTGGAGCTTTGCGGCGACCTGTTTTGTATTCTTCTTTTTTCTTCATTCCGAGCGATTGATATTCGTTTGAATTTTCGCCGAACTGCGCTTTGACCTGCGTTTTCATTCCGAGAATCTTGTTGTGAAACGCCCGTTCGCCGTCAGTGGCGATGTCTTTAGCGGCATCGAGCGCACCTTGTTTC
>JANOXW010000710.1:0-4699 GCA_031418635.1 Acidobacteriota bacterium | reverse complement strand
GGGTCGTTTGGCGAGTTAATAACAAAGCGGCTTTATAAAACAGCGAATTATCCGAAAGGGTTGGCGATTCGATTTTTTAGTGGCAAGGCGAAGAGTTTTAATCTGATTTTGGAAGAACCTGTAACGACATCAAAAGCGGCGATAAAGCAAAACTTTGGAATTGATGTCGGTAATGTCGCGCCGATAAAAGATGCACAAGAGCCGCTGTCAGAAATTTTCAAAGGAACTTTTGGCAACGTGAAATTCGTAAAAGTTTCGGCGAAAAGAAAGGAAAACGCGAATGGTTTTATTTTCGTTTTGGCAGAAGTTGAATGATTTAGGAGAAAGTTTTAATGAATCCACATTTGTAACAAGAAAACTAAACTTAAAACGAATGTGGGGTAAGTCTTATTATCTTCTATGGTTTTGAATCAAAATAATAAACAACAAACAACGGGCAAATAACAACTAACAAAAACGATGTATCCAGAACTTTTTCGCATTGGTAATTTTCCGATAAATACTTACGGCATTATGCTTGCCGTCGGTTTGTTGTCGGCGTTGTTTGTCGCAGCACGGCTTGGCGCACAGGATGGTTTGCCGAAAGAGCGCATTTACGATTTGGGTTTGTGGACGATTATCGGCGGACTTCTCGGTTCAAAAATCTTGATGTTTTTTACCGAAGATAACGTCAATATTTTTTCGCTCGATTTTCTGCGTTCCGGCGGCGTTTATTACGGTGGTTTTTTGGGCGGAATTCTCGCTCTTGCTGTTTTGATTCGCTATTACAAATTCAGTTTTTGGAAAGTTGCCGACGCTTTTGCGCCCGGACTTGCGCTCGGACAATTTTTCGGGCGACAAGGCTGTTTTTCCGCCGGTTGCTGTTGGGGAAAACCGACGGATTTGTTTTGGGGCGTTCATTTTACCGAACACGCGCACGAATTTACAGGCGTTCCGATTTACACCGAGGCGGGCGAAAATGCTTATTTGCATCCGACACAACTTTACGAATCGTTTGCGATGCTAATAGTTTTCGGCATTTTAGTTTATCTGCACAAAAAGAAACGATTCAACGGACAAGTCTTAATCGCGTATATGATTTTTTATCCGATTGTCCGTTTTACCATCGAATTTTTCCGCGACGATCCGCGTGGCAATTTGTTCGGTTTGACAGATTTGACCGGACTTTCAACTTCGCAAATTATTAGTTTATTGGTTGCGGCAAGCGCGATTGTGTTTATGATTTGGCGATTAAAAAAAGTCCAAAGTCCAAAGTCCAAAGTCCAAAGTCAATTTGAATAAATATGGAATCAAGCGAAACTTCATCCTTCATCCTTCATCCTTCATCCTTCGATGCCGGCAAACGCCTTGATGCTTTTTTAGCCGAAAACATCGAAGATTGGTCGCGGGCGCGTCTGCAACGACTGATTAGCGAAGGCGATGTTACCATCAATCAAAAAGACGCGAAATCATCATATAAACTGCGTGGCGACGAAGAAATCGAAATCGAACTGATTACGCCGATTGTCGAAGCGGTTGAAGCTGAAAACATTCCGCTCGAAGTTATCTACGAAGACGAATATCTAATTGTCATCAATAAACAAGCGGGTTTAATCGTTCACGCGGGAACAGGTGTGCGAAACGGAACATTGGTTAATGCGCTGATGTTTCATTTTCAAAATCTTTCACAACTCGGCGGAAAATTACGCGCCGGAATCGTTCATCGCTTGGATAAAAACACTTCGGGTTTGATTGTTGTTGCCAAAGACGAAACAACGCACGAAAATCTTTCACAACAATTTCACGACCGCCAAGTTTATAAATCTTACGTCGCGCTGATTCACGGTTCGATTCGCCGCGAAAGCGGTAAAATCGAGGAAAAAATCGGGCGCGACAAGTGGAACAGAATGAAAATGGCGATCAATAATAAAGGTCGCCACGCCTTGTCTTTGTGGAATGTTCGTCAAAGATTTGAAAAATTTACACTACTCGATGTCGAAATCAAAACCGGCAGAACGCATCAGATTCGCGTCCATCTCGCATTTCTAAATCATCCGGTCGTCGGCGATGAAACCTATAACGAAGGACGCGACAACACGATTGCCGATGTAAAAATTCGGCACTCCATCCAAAGTCTAAACCGCTTTTTTCTACACGCCGAAAAGTTATCTTTTATTCATCCGAAAACCAAAGAAAAAATGGATTTTGTTGCCGCTTTGCCTGATGAGTTGACACAGTTTTTGGCTTTGCTCTAAAGTCCGGTTTTAGAATCTCCGTTTTCTACTTTCACGGATGCGTCATCGCTTCAGGTTTGACTAATTCATCAAATTTCGCGCCGTCAAGCAGTTCTAATTCAATCGCTGATTCGCGCAGACTCAAACCTTTTTTGTGCGCGTTTTTGGCAATTTTAGAAGCATTGTCGTAGCCGATGTGTTGATTAAGCGCGGTTACGAGCATCAGTGAATCGCGTAAGTATTTATCAATTTGTTCGTGGTTTAGTTCGATGCCGTTGACGCAGAATTCGACAAAGCCGATGGACGCATCGTGCAAAAGACGAACCGAATGCAAAAAGTTGTGAATCATCACGGGTTTGAAAACATTGAGTTCAAAATTTCCCTGCGAACCCGCGAACCCGATTGCCGCATCGTTGCCGAAAACCTGCGCGGCAACCATCGTCATCGCTTCTGATTGTGTCGGATTGACTTTGCCCGGCATAATCGAACTGCCCGGCTCGTTTTCGGGCAAAACCAATTCGCCGATGCCGCATCGCGGACCTGAAGCCAGCCAACGAATATCATTGGCAATTTTCATCAGCGAAGCCGCTAAAGTTTTCAATGCGCCCGAAGCGAAAATTATCTCGTCGTGGGCGGAGAGTGCGGCGAATTTGTTCGGGTGCGATTTGAACGGTAAATTCGTTAATTCGGCGATTTTCTGCGCGGCGCGTTCGGCAAATTCGGGATGCGAATTTAAACCCGTGCCAACGGCAGTTCCGCCGATTGCCAAATCATAAAGCCCGGCAAGCGTCATTTTTAATCTGTCAACATCGCGCTCAAGCAAATTTGCCCAACCGCCGAATTCTTGCCCGACGGTCAACGGCGTTGCGTCTTGCAGATGCGTTCTGCCGATCTTTACCACGTCGGCAAATTCCTTTGCTTTGGCGTTAATTGCATCGGCGACTTTTTGCACTTGCGGAATCAGCGAGTTCATCTGTTCGGCGGCGGCAATATACATCGCGGTCGGAAAAGTGTCGTTGGACGATTGCGACATATTCACGTCGTCGTTCGGATGAACGGGCTTTTTGCTGCCTAATTCGCCGTCTGCAATTTCGATGGCACGATTAGAAATCACCTCGTTGGCGTTCATATTGGTCTGCGTTCCGCTTCCCGTTTGCCACACCCGAAGCGGAAAATGTGCGTCGAGCCTTCCGCCGATAACTTCGTCAGCGGCTTTGACGATTAAATCCAATTTCTCTTTCGGCAATTTGCCCAAATCGAAATTAACAATCGCCGCCGCTTTTTTCAAAACGCCGAGTGCGCGAATCATCTCACGCGGCATCACATCAAACCCGATGTTGAAATGATGCAGACTGCGCTCCGTCTGTGCGCCCCAATACTTATCCGATTCGACCTCGATTGCGCCCATCGAATCCGTTTCCGTTCGTGTTTGTTTATTTTGTTTTGTTGCTTCTGACATTCTAAAATCCTTTAATTTTGCTTTTTGTTATTTTTATCTATTTTGGGAATTATGTAAAAAGACGCATTATAACCTGACTTAAATCGAATTTTAATTCTGTTTTTGGAAATTTTGTTGTCTTTTACCAAAACCTCGAAAATTTTATTCACTAATTTTTGCTTTTCCGTGCGTGTTTTAGAAACATATTCAACCTTTGAAATTTCTATTAAAGCAGTTGTATTCGGATTTGCTTGCACTGCTCTTGCAAAATATTCTAATCCTTCTCTAAAGATAAATTGATTTATAAACACGACTTGATCACAATCCAAACATTCACTATCAAAAAGCGTTGTCTTGGTGATTTTTCCATTGAGAGTTTCATCTAACGATTTAGCGTCGAATTTAAGTTTTTCATTGTCCGATTTACTTAACCACAATTCCGTCTGACGAAGATTTTCTCCGCCAAAAACGAGCGAGAATCTATCAGGAGAAATACCAAGCGATTCAATTGAAAAACTTTTTACTCCATGAAAATGTCTGAGGAATTTTCCTGGTGTTTCAAACTTATCCTTTTGAATAACGATTGTTCCTTTGAATTTTTTATCTTCTTTTAGTTGTTCTAAAAAATAAGTAAGGCGAAAATATTCATCGTCTGATATTATCTTGCCATATTCATCAATCTTTGTTTGAGTAAAAGTGATTTGCGAAATCATTAGAACAAATAAAATTGGAAGGATTTTTCTCATATCTAAACTCTCTTATATTCAACTACAAATCTTCTTATAGGTTCTTCTTCATAGCCAGGCATTTCCGTGAAATTTGTTTGCTTCAAGCCGTTTGTTTCAAAGCGCGATAAATCTTGATGCGACAAAGCCCACGGCAGTTCCGGCGGGATTTCGTCGTTTTCGCGTCCGCGGGTAACGACGACGAGTTTGCCGTTTGCCGCGACAAAATTAGCGATTGCGTCAATCACGGTTTCGCTCATCGCAAGCGGCAATGGCTGAATCGTATAAACTTCCAAGACAAATTCAAAGGCATTTTTCCACTT
>JANOXW010000709.1:0-5391 GCA_031418635.1 Acidobacteriota bacterium | reverse complement strand
AAACAATTGCTCGAAAATTTCGGAATTGAAATAAAAAGCCACGTCGTCAAACTCGGTGAAGTTCCTGAAAAACCTTTGCAAAAATCTTTTGCGGAAATTTCCGCGATTGATGAAAATTCACCGCTTAATTGTGCTGACACAGAAATCGAAAAGCAGATGATTGAACTGATTGATAAAGCAAAAGCCGAAGGCGACACTTTGGGCGGAATTTTTGAAGTCGTCGCCAAAAATGTCGTCACCGGTTTAGGTTCGCACACATCTTGGAGCGAAAAACTCGACGGCAGAATCGCCCAAGCCTTTATGTCAATCCAAGCGACAAAAGCCGTCGAAATCGGCACAGGCGTTGAAAATGCCGCGCTTTTCGGTTCAAAAGTTCACGACGAGATCGTGTTTGAAGATGAAAAATTCAAACGCACATCAAACCGCGCTGGCGGACTCGAAGGCGGAATTACTAACGGCGAAGAACTGCGTGTGCGCGGTTATTTGAAACCGATTTCGACGCTAAAAAAACCGCTTCGTTCAGTTGATATTGACACGAAAAAGGAAGATTTGGCGGCGTTTGAACGCTCCGACGTAACGGCTGTGCCAGCAGCAGGAGTTATCGGCGAAGCGATGTTGGCGATTGTTTTGGCAAACGCGATGCGCGAAAAATTCGGCGGCGATTCGATTGATGAAATGAAAAGAAATTTCGATGATTTTCTTGCCTCACTACGGATTTATTAGATAAAATTTCGCGTTCGGGAACTTTTTCTGATTCGTGGCATCAAATCAGTTGTAAGATTCCAAAAATTTCATTTTAAGAGGAAAAATCTATGAAAAAATATTTGCTAATAGTCTTGTTCATTGCCTTGCTCTGCATTTCAACATCCGCCCAAAAACTCGGTAAACCGACTTTGACCGCGAAAGAACCGACGGCGGATCAAAAAATTTTGATTCAGCAAGGCATCGAGTTACACGATGAAAAAAATTACGACGAAGCGATTAAATTGTATCAACAGGTTTTGAAGGAAAATCCTGATTGCGATTTGGCAATTTATGAATTGGCTTTTTCGTATTACGCCAAACCAGATTTTCCAAAAGCCTTGGAAACGGCTTACAAACTCGTTCAATATAAAGGCAATCGCGGTGTTCTCGGCTTCGGGTTGCTCGCTAATATCGTGGATGACCAAGGCAATCCGACGAAAGCGATTGAAATTTACCAAAGCGCGATAAAAGCGTTAGAAGGCGATCCTGCATATCAAACGCAAATATCGAGTCTTTATTTCAATCTCGCCGTAACCCACACGCGCTTAAAACAACCGAAAGAAGCCCGCGAAGCCCTGAAAACCGCCATCTCGTATGACTTTAAATATCCAAGCCCGAACTATCTTTTAGCGGAAGTTTTTTATTCTTCAAAATACAAAATTCCCGCGCTTCTCGCCGCCGGGCGTTTTTTGACATTGGAACTGAATACACAACGGTCAAATCGCGCAAGGGCGATTTTTCTCGACATTTTGAAAGCCGCCGAAAAGGATGAGAAAGGCAATATCCAAATATTTCTTGACCTCAATGCTCCCAAAGATGAAGGCGATTTCGGGGCAATAGAATTGTTTTTGGGAACTTTGACGACGATAAAATCCGAGAAAGACAAAAATAAATCCGAAGCAGAAAGTTTCGCTGACGGAGTTGATACGCTGATTGCGCTGTTAAGCGAGAATAAAAAAATTGCGTCAACTTTTGTTGGTAAAACCTATCTGCCGTTTATGGTCGAGTTGAAAAAACAAGGCTACGTCAAACATTTTGCTTATGTAATTTTGCAACAAAACGGAAACGCCGAAGCCGAAAAATGGTTGATAGACAGCGGACCAAAAACGCTGGCATTTTTAAATTGGGCAAAAAGCTATCAGCCGAAAATTAAATGAAAAATAAATCGAACAAAATAAAAATTGCCGGATTTTTGACTGTTGCAATCGTTTGTTTCGGATTTAATTTTGGTGAGTCGGTAACAGCGCAAAACAGCGGACGACAAAGAGTCGTCAGAAAACCAACACCGACACCAACACCCAAAATTACGCCAACGCCAACGCCGAGTGCGACACCGACGGCAACACCAACGCCTGTTCCTATTCAAACTCTAGCGGATTTGCAGTCGCGGATTCGCACGAGTTTGGCGCGTCCTGAACTGCGGCGCGGACAGATCGGTGTAAAAATCGTGTCGCTTGACACAGGCAAAACAATTTTTGAGGAAAATGCTGAAAAGTATTTTATGCCTGCCTCAAATATGAAAAGCTTTACCGTCGCGGCGGCAATGGAAAAACTTTCGCCCGAATTTCGCTTTGTAACAAGCGTTTTTGCGCCCACAATGCCTGACGCAAACGGCACGATTCGCGGCGATTTGATGATTTACGGGCGCGGCGATGTTTCGTTTTCAACCGCATTTTACGATGGTGATTATTACAAAGGCGTGGACGCATTGGCAACTAAAATCGCGCAGTCAGGCGTTAAGCGCATCGAAGGAAATCTGGTCGGTGATGAGAGTTATTTTACGGGAAATCCGATTCCGCCGAGTTGGGAATGGGACGATTTGCAATGGTATTACGGCGCGGAAATTTCGGCTTTAGGCGTTAACGATAACGCGGTTGACTTGAGTTTAAAACCGAGTTCCGTTAATGAGCCGTGTCGCGTTTTGGTTCAGCC
Source organism: Acidobacteriota bacterium (assembly GCA_031418635.1). Lineage (GTDB taxonomy): Bacteria > Acidobacteriota > Blastocatellia > Pyrinomonadales > Pyrinomonadaceae. The sequence goes on along the minus strand of JANOXW010000709.1, from coordinate 2,715 downwards.
AATCAATACGATTGTGAAAATTATCAATCATTGTGTTATTTCGCCGTCAGGCACGAAACGCGAGATTCAAATCGAGAAAAAACTGCCGCAAAACATCATCGAAATTAGCGGAACAATGCCGCTTGATGACAAAGGTTATGAAGGTTTTATCGCCGTTTCGCGTCCTGCGGAACTTTTTGTCGAGATGCTTCGGCAACTTTTGATCCGAAAAGGCATTTTTGTTACAGGACAAAATCGCGTTATCGGGGCGAAAGACAAGGCAAATTCTTCCGCGTTTGCGCCCGTTGAAATAACCAAACTCGAATCGCCGCCTTTTAGTATAATCGCCGCAAAGACTTTGAAACCGAGTCAGAATCTTTATACCGAAACGATTTTGTGGACGCTTGGCGAACAGTTTGGCGACAAGGCAAATCCGAAATTAACCAGCGCGGAACGCGGACTTGCAGTTGTCCAAAATTTCCTGTTGCAAGCGGGAATTTCCGCCGACAGCATAATTCAATGGGACGGTTCAGGTCTTTCGCGGCACAATTTGATTACGCCGAATTCCGCCGTGCAACTTTATTCGTATATGGCAAATAGTCGCTATGCTAACGCTTGGCGCGACGCGCTGACGATTGGTGGCGTTGATGGAACTTTGAAGAGTCGTTTTAAAGGAACTCTCGCGGTGGGAAATGTGCGCGGCAAAACAGGAACGATTGACCAAGTTTCTGCACTTTCGGGTTATGTTACAACCGTTTCGGGCGAAAAGTTGGTTTTTTCGATTCTCGTCAACGGCGTGAACGACGGAAAACTTCGACAGGCGACGATTGATGAAATTGTCATTTCGCTGGCAAATTTTAACGGCAGGTCAAACTGATTTGGGATTATTTGCTGCAAACGACATTTCCCAAACCCTAAATTGAACTTTGACATATTTACGATAGACACATAAAATTAAAGTTTTCACTTTTGAGTGAGAGGATGGATAATTATGCCAAAGAGAACATTTCAACCAAACAACCGCCGTCGGGCGAAGAAGCACGGATTTCGTGCAAGAATGGCGACCAAGAACGGACGCAATGTCATCAAACGCCGTCGGGCAAAAGGACGCAAACGATTAACGGTTCATCATTATTAGATTTCTCGTTGCCGAAAGACGCGCGTTTGAGAAAACCGCGTGAGTTTCGTCGCGTTTATGCCGAAGGAAAGCGTTTTGAAGGTCGCCTGTTCACGGTGTTTATTTTGCCGACGGAAGGCGAATTTCAGCGGCTCGGGATTACGGCTTCAAAAAAGGCAATTGGTAATGCGGTTCAGCGAAATCGGGCGAAACGTCTGCTTCGTGAAACTTTTCGATTGAGCAAAGCCGAACTTAATGAGTTAGAAACAAAATTCGATTGGGTTTTAAATGCCCGCCGAAATTTGCTTCGTGTCAAACTCGAACAGCCTTTGGCGGAATTTCGGCAGTTAATCGAGAAAGTTAAAAAATTTGAATCCAAAATAGGCGAAAATAGCGTCGGTCAGGCAAAATGAAGTTTTTAGTTTTAGATTTTTTGCGGCTTTACCAGACGTGGATTTCGCCTTTTTTACCGCCTTCGTGTCGTTTTACGCCGACTTGTTCCGACTATACAAAACAAGCCGTCGAAAAATACGGCGCATTACGCGGAACTTGGATGGGAACAAAGCGTATATTACGCTGTCAACCTTTCTGCAAAGGTGGACACGATCCGGTGAAGTGATTTTGGATTTTAGATTTTGGATTTTGGATTGAAGAAGTTTAGTTAAAACTCGCTTTTTCTTGATTCCGAAATCCAAAATCCAAAATCTAAAATCCAAAATTAAAGAATGGATAACAAACAAAACACGCAATTTCGTTTTCTTTTAGCCGCAATGCTTTCGATGGCGGTGCTTTTTGGTTGGCAGTATTTTTTTGCGCCGAAAAAGCCTGTAACCGATAATGCAAATACGGCGCAAACGGTTGCGACGGCAACACCTGTGCCTGATGCTCAACCGATAAATACGCCAAATCAACCGACGGCAATCGAAACTACGCCCGATACCGCGCCGAACAAAGAGATAACGATAAAAACTCCGCTTTATCAAGTAAAGCTCGATTCAAAGGGAGCGTTGGCGACGAGTTGGATTTTAATCCAAAATGTTTCAAACAAAAATCCTGACGGAAAACCTCTTTTCGCTGACGGTTCAAACAAAGAAAACGAAAAACCGCTTGAAATAATCTCGCCCGAAGGCTTGAAACGCAATCCACGCGAACTTCCGTTTCGTTTGGCGACGGGCGACCAAAATCTTGACACTTATCTGAATCAGCGCAATTATCAGGTTTCGGCAAGTCAAGAAAATATCGAACTCAGCGCGGGACAAACCACAAAAGTTGACTTTGTTTTGAAGGATGAAGCAAACGGTGTTGAGATCACGAAATCGTTTAATTTTAGTGCAGACAGTTATGTAACCGATTTACAAATTAAATTGACCAAAAACGGTCAAGTTGTTCCGAACACGAAACTTCTCATCGGCGCAAGTATCGGCGACCAGGGAATTCCGCATCACAATTATTATCACATCGAACCCGAAGCGGTTGCTTTTGTTAATGGCAAAGCCGAACGCCATCTCGGAACGGCGTTGGTTACAGGCGAAAAAACGGAAGGGAATTTAGCGATAAATGGCGATGTTGATTGGGCTGGAGTTGGCGACACATATTTTGCAATGACGGCGATTCCGTCG
>JANOXW010000708.1:0-12446 GCA_031418635.1 Acidobacteriota bacterium | reverse complement strand
CGCACGGCATCAGGCAAAGGTGTCGAATCAACTTGGAAAGTTTATAAAAAATTCGGTCAAACCGAAACACAGGATTTGCAAGATGGATTTGATTATCTGAAATCTTTGCCTTACGTTGACAGCGCACGACTCGGAATGTGGGGTTGGAGTTACGGCGGTTTTATGACGAGTTATTTTATGACGCACACCAAAACGCTGAAGATGGGAATTGCGGGCGGACTCGTCGGCGATTGGGCGTTGTATGATTCGATTTATACCGAGCGTTATATGCTTACACCGAAAAATAATCCCGACGGTTACGAGAAAAACTCGGTTATCGGCGCGGCAAAAAATCTCAGCGGCAGATTGCTGATAATTCACGGAATGATGGACAACAATGTCCATATGCAAAACTCAGTCAAGTTAGTTTACGAATTACAAAAAGCCGGCAAACAGTTTGAATATATGCCGTATCCGACACAGCAACACGGTGTCCGTAATCCGCTGCAAGTCAAGCATCTCTACACTATGATGGCGGATTATGTTCTCAAAAATCTGTAAAATGAATTTGGTTTTGCCATAACTGAAATCGGATAACCTAAAAACCGCCAGAGCAAAATCAAACGCCGTTCTCGAAAAGATTGAAAAATCACCCGATTTATTTGACAAAACGGCGGAAATTTTCGTTTCACGCGCTTCGGTGAAGATTGGACGTGGTGGAACGGTGGCGGTTTTGGGACATAAAAAAACAACCAAAGCAATTGAAAATATTGCTGACAAATATGAAAAATTGACAGGACATCAGCCGTATATTTTCAGCGGTTCGTCGTCGGGCGCGAATGATTTTGGTTTTATGAAATTAAGCGGTAAATTATAAAGTTGATTCAAAAATAATCGGGAAAAATATCTAATGGCAATTTTAGTAACAGGCGGCGCGGGTTATATCGGAAGCGCGACCGTCGAATTAATACAAAGACGCGGCAAAAAGGCGGTTGTTCTCGACAATCTGATTTACGGACATCGGGAGGCGGTTGACGCAAATACACCGTTTTATCAAGGCGATGTTGGTGATAAAGAATTAATAAGACAAATAGTGCGAGAACACGAAATCGAATCGTGCATTCATTTTGCCGCCTTTGCGTATGTCGGCGAATCTGTAACAAATCCGGCAAAGTATTTTGAAAACAACACTTTTCAAACCAATAATTTGCTCAACGCTTTGATTGAGGTAAATGTTAAAAACATTGTCTTTTCCTCAACTTGTGCGACTTACGGCATTCCCGAAAAGATTCCGATTGACGAAAATCATCCGCAAAAACCGATCAATCCTTACGGCTGGTCAAAGTTTATGACCGAACGGATTTTGGAATCTTACGACGTGGCTTACGGGCTGAAATTTGTCGCGCTTCGCTATTTCAACGCTTGCGGCGCAACGGAAAAATGTGGCGAACATCACGAACCGGAAACGCATTTGATTCCGAATATTTTGAATGCGGCAGACGGCAAATTGCCTTTTGTTTCGATCTACGGCGGTGATTATGAAACGCCGGACGGAACTTGCCTTCGTGATTACATTCACGTTGCGGACTTGGCAGACGCGCATCTTCGCGCACTGGATTATCTGAAAAACGGCAACGATTCGACTAAAATAAATTTGGGCAACGGACTCGGTTTTTCAGTAATGGAAGTCATCGAAGCGGCGCGAAAAGTTACGGGAAAAACGATTCAGGTAAAAATCGAACAGCGTCGTGCCGGTGATCCGCCGCAGTTGATTGCCGACGCACAAAAAGCCGCCGAAATTTTAGGTTGGAAACCGGACATTCCTGAAATTGAAAAGATTATCGAATCGGCTTGGAATTGGAAACTGAAACATCCGCACGGTTATTCGGCGGAAGCGCGAACGGCTTAACAAATTAAAATTTTAGAAAATAAAAGAGGGAATTTATGATGAATAACGGAAAATATGAACCGAAACCGGAACACAAATTTACATTCGGTCTGTGGACGGTTGGCAATCGTGGGGCAGACCCGTTTGGAACTCAGGTAAGGCGAAAACTTTCGCCGGTAGAAATCGTCGAAATGCTGGCAGAAGTCGGTGCTTACGGTGTGAATTTTCACGATAACGATCTCGTCCCGATTGATGCGACGGCAAATGAAAAAGCAACCATTGTGGAAGATTTCAAAAAGGCTTGCGAAGACAACAATATCAAAGTTCCGATGGCAACGGTTAATCTTTTTTACGAGCCGGTTTTCCGCGACGGCGCGTTCACGGCAAATGATTCGAGAGTTCGTGCTTACGCCGTGCAGAAAACGATGCAAGCGATGGATTTAGGCGCAGAATTCGGCGCGGAAACTTTCGTTTTGTGGGGTGGACGCGAAGGCGTAGAAACCGACGCTTGCCGCAAAACAACCGACGCGATCAAGCGTTTTCGGGAATGTTTGAATTATCTTTGCGAATACAATGCGTCAAACAATTACGGCTATAAATTCGCGCTCGAAGCAAAACCAAACGAACCTCGCGCCGATATTTATTTTCCGACAACCGCCGCGTATTTGGCTTTTATCGAAACTTTGGAACACAAGGAAATGGTCGGCGTGAACCCGGAAGTCGCGCACGAACAAATGCCCGGACTTTCGATGATGCACGCCTGCGCTCAGGCGTGGGAAGCCGGAAAACTCTTTCACATAGATTTGAATGATCAATATCCGGGCAGATATGACCAAGATTTGCGGTTCGGTTCGGTCAGTCCGAAACAATCTTTTTGGCTTGTCAAATTTTTAGAAGATGTCGGTTACGAAGGAATGCGGCATTTTGACGCGCACGCTTATCGCACCGAAGATTACGACGGCGTAAAGGATTTTGCCCGCGGTTGTATGCGAACTTATTTAATTTTCAAAGACAAAGCAGAGCGTTGGAATAATCATGAAGAAATCCAGTCAATCTTAGCGGAAATTGAGGAAACGAATAAAGAAAATCACATTGGGAAATTTGATACCGGAAAAGCGGACACTTTATTGTCAAAAGAATTTGACCGCACGGAACTTGCTTCAAAAGGTTTGAAATATGAGCGTCTTGACCAATTGACGATGGACATTTTGCTCGGCGTTGATTAGATTTTGTTATGCAATTTTTGGGAATAGATGTCGGAACGGGCGGCTCACGCGCTGTTTTAATTGACGAAAACGGTGTAGTTACTGCTTCGGCAACTATCGAACATATTCCGTTTGCTTCGCCGGAAATCGGTTGGGCGGAACAATCGCCGGAAGATTGGCGGCGAGCATCTTTTGCGGCGATTCGGGAAGTTTTGGCTGATGAAAAAGTTGACGCGCAACAAATTGGCGCAATCGGTTTTTCAGGACAGATGCACGGCGCAGTTTTGCTTGATAAAAACGACGAAGTTTTGCGTCCCGCGTTGATTTGGTGCGATCAACGAACCGAAAAACAATGCGCGGAAATCACCGAAAAAATCGGCGCGAAAAATTTGATTGATTTAGTTGCAAATCCCGCAATTACCGGATTTACTCTGCCGAAATTGCTTTGGGTGCGCGAAAATGAACCGGAAATTTGGGCAAAAACCTGTGATGTTTTACTGCCAAAAGATTATGTCAGATTTTGTCTGTCAGGTGATAAAGCGAGTGATGTCGCCGACGCTTCCGGCACGTTGCTGTTCGATGTCAAAAATCGCATTTGGTCAAAAGAAATGCTTGTCGCGCTTGAATTAGATGCCGATTTATTTCCACACGCTTTTGAATCAATCGAAATCACCGGAACAATTTCGGCAAAAGGCGCGAGTGAAACGGGTTTAATTGCCGGAACGCCGATTGTCGCAGGTGCGGGTGACAACGCGGCGGGCGCAGTCGGAATGGGCATTGTGCAAACCGGAATGACGAGTGCGACTGTCGGCACATCGGGCGTGATTTTCGTTGCTACCGACGAACCGAAATTTGATTTACACGGACGAGTTCACACGCTTTGCCACGCCATTCCGAATCGCTGGCACAACACCGGCGTAACGCTTGCCGCCGGACTTTCTCTGAAATGGTTTCGTGATAATTTCGGCGGCGGTGAAAACTTCGATGATTTAACTGCCACCGCCGCAAAAATTTCGTCCGGTTCGGAAGGCGCGATTTGGTTGCCGTATTTAATGGGTGAACGCGCCCCGCATCTTGATCCGAATGCACGAGCCGCCTTCATCGGTTTGACAGCGAGCCACACAAAAGCTCATTTGACTCGCGCCGTGATGGAAGGCGTGGCTTTTTCTTTGCGTGATTCGTTGGAGATTTTCAAAGAATCGGGTGCGAAAATTGAAAAGATTCGTATCGGTGGCGGCGGCGCAAAATCAAGTCTGTGGCGACAGATTCAAGCCGATATTTACAGACAAACAGTTCAAACTATCGAAGCCGAAGAAGGTGCGGCATTCGGTGCAGCGATTTTAGCCGGAGTCGGAGTCGGTGCGTGGAAAACGGTTGCCGAAGCGTGCGAAAAAACGATTCGGGTTAAGCAGGAAATTCAGCCGAATAGCGATGCTCTAAAATTATACGATGAGCAATTTAAAGTTTATCAAGCACTCTACCCAGCATTACGCTCTGTTTTACACAAAAATTAAAGCATTGACCGAGAAAAAACAAATTTGCTTCTACACCACATAATGCCAAAACCGCAAAAAACGATACTGCGCGACGAAATATTTACTCCTTGACAAAAATCAGGCTTCTAGTTAAAGTAAGATGTGACACTTAATATGTGTAAGACAGGATAAAGTATGAGCAATAACAACGAATTCCCAAAACTATCGCCTAAAGAAATGCTGACTTTGGAAATGCTGATTAGCAACGGCGAAATGTTCGGGCTTGAAATGGTCGAAGCCTCCGCAGGCGAACTAAAACGCGGCACAATTTACGTTACGCTTCAACGAATGAGCGACAAAGGCTACATCGAATCCCGCGAAGAACCGCGCGAGTTACCCGAAATCGGCATCCCGCGCCGCAAATATTGGGCAACAGGTCTCGGCGAAAGAGTTTATCAAACAAATTTAAAGGCGCAAGAATTTTTTACTTCAGAATTGATTTGGGGAGGAAATATTTAAATGCAAGAAAACAATAATCAAATTCCGATTTTGAGATTTTTGAACAAGCATAAGTGGCGAATTATTTTGCCCGTTTTATTCATAATGTTTTATATTTCAATACCGCAGGTTTTATCCGACCGTACTGCTGTTCAGCAAACTGTATTTATAAAATCGGCAACATTAAGTAAAACAGAATTGCTGCAATTAGCAAACTCATCAATCAATTATGTTAAAAACGACGAGTTTTTGAAAGGTTTGATTTTGAAATACGATTTGTATATTTCAGATCAAAATAATCTACAAACACAGATCGAAAAACTCCGAAAAGAAATAGACATTCGCCTTGACAATGAAAATTTAGAATTAGAAGAAGGTGTCAGGGTTTATGTTTGGACACATTTCAGAGATAACGCGAATGCAGCATATATTGTGCAAATTTCGAATGATGTCGCTTCACAATTCGAGCAAAACCAAAGTTTGCATATAGATAAATATGTTACGAAACCATTTAATTCAGGCGGAAATAACAAATATTTTCAATTCGTCGCCAATATTTTCGTATCAATGCTAATGTTCTCATTTCCTCTGATTTTACTTTGGGAAATCCCACAGATTTTCTATTCGCCGAAAACAAAACAGATGGTTTTTGAGCCGCTCAAATTGGATTGGCAAAATGAATTGTTTGAGGCAAAGTTAAGAAATCAAAAATGGAAAGCAGTGCAGATAAATATTCGATATTCTTACGCTTTTCTCAGCGCGATGTGGCAAAAGAGTCCGTTTGGTGATTTAATTGAATTTATTAGGAAGTTTGCGAAATAATAAAAAATATGACGATTTTGACAATAAATTTTCCGCGCGGCAGAGCCGCGAGGTATTGAATCGGAATTTTTATTTTTCCTTATTTCCGTAGCAGAGCTACGGGGAATTAAACCTATAAGGAACGATTAAATTTACCGAAAATAGTAAAATTTGAAGAGCGCGAACTTGTCTTGATATTAGCGACTAAACTTTACGAGCGTGGCAAACTTTCGCTCGGACAAGCGGCTGAATTTGTTGGGCTTTCTAAACGTGCGTTTATGGAAATCTTAGGTGATTATGGCGTTTCGATTTTTAATTATTCGGGAGAAGATTTAGAAAAAGATTTGGAAAATGCAAAAAACTATTCTTTCTGATACGAGTTGCCTGATTCTTTTGGATAAAATCGGCGAACTTGAGTTGCTTCATAAAGTTTTTGGCGAAATTCTCATTACTTAAGAAGTTGCTGATGAATATGGTTTGTCATTTCCCGAATGGATTTCCATTCAAAATCCGACCAATAAAAATTATCAAAAAATACTCTAAACGAGCGTTGATAGGGGCGAAGCAAGCGCGATTGCTTTGGCAGTTGAATTGGTTGATTGTCTTTTGATTATTGACGATTTGAAAGGTCGAAATTTAGCTGAAACTCTCGGAATCAAAATAACAGGTACATTCAGCGTAATTCTCGAAGCCAAACTTTCGGGCAAAATCGCATCTGTAAAACCTTACTTGGCAAAAATCAAACAAACCGACTTTCACTTTTCCGATGCGCTTGAAAAGCAAATTCTAGCAAAGGCAAACGAATAATCAGTTTTTCAAAATTTCCTTCAAATAATTTCCCGTGTGCGAATTTTTTACTTTAGCGATTTTTTCGGGCGTTCCTGTTGCCACGATTTCGCCGCCGCCGATGCCTCCTTCAGGTCCTAAATCAATCACATAATCGGCGGTTTTTATTACATCGAGGTTGTGTTCGATAACCAATAAACTTCCGCCGTTGTCAATCAAGGCGCGGAAGGCAGCGAGCAGTTTGTTGATGTCTTCAAAATGCAAACCCGTCGTCGGTTCGTCGAAGATGAAGAGTGTTTGCGCTTTTGTCTTTTGGGCGAGATGCGCGGCGAGTTTTACTCTTTGCGCTTCGCCACCCGAAAGCGTTGTTGCCGATTGTCCGAGACGTAGATAGCCGAGACCGACTTCATCGAGGACTTTGAGTTTGCCTATGAGTTTTTTCACGTCTTTGAAAAAGAGAATCGCTTCCCGAATCGTCAATTGTAAAACTTCGGCGATGTTTTTGCCTTTGTAGCGAACGTCGAGAATGTCGTCTTTGAAACGAGTTCCGCGACAGTCTTCGCAGGTCAATTCGACATCGGCGAGAAACTGCATTTCGATTGTTACCGTGCCGCTACCTTGACAAATTTCGCAACGTCCGCCCGGCACATTGAACGAAAAATGCGACGGCGAATAGCCTTTTGTTTTTGATAAATTGGTCGCGGCGAAAACTTCCCGAATCGCGTCATACGCTTTGATATAGGTAACGGGATTTGAGCGCGGAGTTCTACCGATTGGCGATTGGTCAACCAGAATCACATCATCAATCAATTCCGCGCCTTTGATTTCCTTGAAAAGTCCGACTTGACCTTGCCATTCGCCGCGCCCTTTTTTAATTCCTGCGTAAATTACATCGTGAATCAAGGTTGATTTGCCCGAACCCGAAACGCCCGTTACACAAACGAGATTATCAAGCGGAATTTCGACATTGATATTTTTTAGGTTATGTTCGCGTGCGCCGATGATTTCGAGTTTTCGCTTTCCGATTTCGCGCCGTTTTTGTGGGATTTTTATTTCCGCATCGCCGCGCAAATATTTCGCCGTCAGAGATATTCCATCTTGAATCAAACCGAGAAAATCGCCTGCAAAAACAAGGTTGCCGCCGAGTTCGCCCGCGTAAATGCCGATGTCCAAAATATAATCAGCCGAACGCATCATTTCTTCGTCGTGTTCGACGACTAAAACCGTGTTGCCGATGTCGCGCAGATTTTCGAGAATTTTTATCAGCCGTGCATTATCGCGTGGATGAAGCCCGATGGAAGGTTCATCCAAAACATACAACGCGCCGACGAGCGACGAGCCGAGATTGGTCGCAAGTTGGATGCGTTGCGCTTCGCCGCCACTCAAAGTTGAAGCCAAACGGTCAAGCGTTAAATAATCAAGCCCGACATCAAACAGAAATTGAATACGTCGGCGAATTTCCAATAATAATTTATCGGCGATTTGTTCGCGTTCTTCGCTCAATTTTAGTTCAGCAAAAAAGCCTTTTGCATCTTTTATGGAAAGCGCGACGATTTCGGGCAGAGCTTTGCCACCGATTTTGACATCACGCGCTGCTTGTCGCAGTCGTCCGCCCTGGCAATCGGAGCAAAGTGTGTAACCGCGAAATTTTGACAAGAAAACTCGGACGTGCAGTTTATATTTCTTCGTGTCGAGCCATTTGAAAAATCCGTCCACGCCGCGCCATTTGCCTTTGCCGTGAAAAATTGCGGTTTTTTGTGCGTCTTCTAAATCCGCAAACGGAATGTCAATGGGAATTGATTCGGCTTCGGCAAAACGCATCAACTCTTTTTTTGCCCAAGCGTGTTGCGGACGTGAAAACGGTTCAATCGCATTTTGTTTTAGCGAAAGCAACGGATTCGGCACAACCAAATCGTAGTCAATCCCGATTGAATTGCCAAAACCTTGACAAGTCGGACACGCGCCAAACGGCGAATTAAAGCTAAAAAGTTGCGGTTCGGGTTGTTCATAAACCGTGCCATCGTTTTTGCAGATAAACTTTTCGGAGAATCTTAAAGACGTAACGCCATCAGCCGTCAAGATAACAGCGTTCCCGTTTTCACGAAAACAAATTTCGAGTGAATCAACCAAGCGTTGCCGAATTTCCTTGTCGGCTTTCAAACGGTCAACCAATACGAAAGTATTTTCAAAATCCGCAAACGAATAATCTTCGGGCTTTTGCAAATCAATCGTTTCGCCGTTTCTAAAAAGGCGCGTGAAACCTTGCTGCATCAAACTCATTAGATGTGCAATCGGGCTTTGGACTTTGGATTTTGGACTTTGGACTTTGGACTCTTCATCGTGTTGGGCGGGAAACAGAACATAAAACCTCGTGCCGTTTTCCAAAGTTTGCAAAATTTCATCTGCGGCAGATTCGGGTGAATCTTTTTTTACTTCGTTGCCGCAAACGTGGCAGAAAGTTTGACCGACACGCGCATAAAGCAAGCGCAAATAATCATAAATTTCGGTTTGTGTGGCAACCGTTGAGCGCGGATTTTTCGTCTGATTCTTTTGACGAATGGCAATCGCGGGCGCGATGCCGATGATTTCGTCAAGGTCAGGCTTGTCCATTCTTTCGAGAAATTGACGAGCGTAAGCCGATAAAGATTCGACATATCGGCGTTGACCTTCGGCGTAAATCGTATCAAACGCTAAGGACGATTTGCCCGAACCCGAAACGCCCGTTACAACCGTTAATTTGTTGAGCGGCAATTTAAATGAAATGTTTTTAAGATTATGCACCCGCGCACCGCGCACTTCGATAACTTCTTCTTTAGTCTTGACTGCTTGCATAGATGAAATTTCCTGTCGTTTAAGCAAAAGTTAATTTTATCAAATTGCATCTAAGACACAAAAAGCGGAATAAAGAGTTTTGAATTTGATATTATTTAAATAGAATTAGAAATGGTTTTTGGAGGAAAAAATGAAACAGTTTATAAAATTAGCTTTGATTGGTTTGGTCGCCGTAGTTTTTCTGAATTCGTCTGTGATGGCGCAAAAGACGGAGAATTTGACGGCGAAAAGTAAAAAGCCTGTGTTGGTCGAACTTTTTACATCCGAAGGTTGTTCGAGTTGTCCGTCAGCCGACAATGTTTTAGCGCGGCTTGAAAAAGAGCAACCGAACACCAACGCTGAAATTATCACGTTGGCTTTGCACGTTGATTATTGGAATTATTTGGGCTGGAAAGACGAATTTTCGTCCGCTTTGTATAGCCAACGCCAAAATAGTTACAGCAACACTTTCGGGCTTGATTCAAATTACACGCCGCAAATGGTGGTTGACGGACAAAAAGAATTTGTCGGCAGCAATTACGGCAAAGCGCAACAGGCAATTAGCGATGCTTTGAAAAACGACAAGGCGAATATCGAAATTTCCAACACGGAAAATAATCTGAATGTGAAAATTTCGGATTTGCCGACGCACGAAAAATCAAATATTTGGTTGGTCATTGCCGAAGATAATTTGGCGACAAATGTGCGTCGCGGCGAAAATTCGGGTAGAACTCTTCAGCACGTTTCAGTCGTGCGCGAGATGAAAGTTATCGGAAATGTTGCAGCTAACGATAAAACATTTGCAACTGAAACAGCGTTCAAACTTCAGCCGACTTGGAACAAGAAAAATTTGAAGTTCGTCGTTTTCGTGCAAGGCGCGGACACAATGAAGATTTTCGGCGTGAACAAAAAAGGAATCAGTTAATTGTAGAAGCCCACACGAAGTAAGGGCGCACAGACACACTTACTTCGTGCGTGTTTCCGCAATCAAAAGGAGATAAAGATATGAAACAACTATTAATAATTGGACTTATAGCAATTTTTTCCAGCTTTTTAGCGTGTGGCGTGCAAAGCGATCCGACAGTTACAGCCGAAGTGCCACAGGTTCAACCGAATAAGCCGACTGAGCCGATTGAACCGACAAATACGAAAAATAAACAACCTGTTTTAGTCGAACTTTTTACGTCTGAAGGTTGTTCGAGTTGTCCGTCGGCTGACCGTGTTTTGGCACAACTCGACAAAGAGCAATCAAACCCGAATGCCGAGATTATTACGTTGGCTTTGCACGTTGATTATTGGGACAGAATCGGTTGGAAAGACCCATTTTCGTCGGCTTTATACAGCCAACGGCAAGCCGTCTATGGTCAGGCGTTGAAGTTAGATTCAAATTACACGCCGCAAATGGTGGTTGACGGACAAACCGAATTTGTCGGCAGTAATATGTCAAACGCCAACAAAGCAATCACCGAAAACGCGAAAAATATCAAGGCAAATGTCGAATTATCAAACGCTGACAACAGTTTAAAGATAAATATTTCCGACATTCCGAAACACGAGAACGCGACGATTTTTCTAGCGATTGCCGAAGATAATCTGAGTTCAAACGTAACTCGCGGCGAGAATTCGGGCAGAAAACTCGACCATTCATCAGTTGTCCGCGAACTGAAATCAATCGGTGCAGTAACAGCGCAACAAAACAGTTTTACAACCGCAATGACGGTGCAACTTCAGCCTGATTGGAAAAAAGCAGACCTGAAATTAGTCGTGTTTGTGCAAGAAAACGGAACTCGACAAATTTTGGGCGTGAATAGAATTTCGCTTTAAAGAATGTAATACCCCGATAAAAAGTTACGGGTAATTTTTAGTCAAAGTGAATTGTTGGACTGCTAGCCAATGCTTCGGCGATGTCCAAGTTTTCATTGTGGCTTAAATTCTTTAAGGCTTCGACTAATTTATCTGGCGGATTGGCTTCTTGTGTTTTCAAGATTTGCAAAATACTTGTCCAAACAACTCTCACCATTATTCACCCCATAATGTTTACTTTTCGGTGTTTGATATTCCACCTGCTTGAGAAATGCTTAGTCATCCTTTTTTCTCTAACTTTTTTACTGAGGCATCGCGCACCAGTTACAAAAATTGTTGCATTCTTAGTAAATTTGTGTAAGATAAGGTTTGAATTGCCGATGCGCTCAGGCAAAACGCCAACTTACTTTTAATTTCTGCCGAGCAAAATTGCGTTTTTAATGCAACAATTTCCCCTGTTCACGTCATCTGAAAAGTGGTTTGTTGGTTCTTTTAAATAGAAATTCAAAAGTTCAATCCACGGGAAAGCAAAATTAAATAAAAAATTATGATCGGAAAAGTTAAACAGAGAATCAGTTTCAAACTAAATTTTTTGGTAATGACAACATTACTGTTGTTTTCAAGTGTCAGTTCAATATTGGCGGGCAATGAGCCGATAAAAATCAGCGATTGGCAAATTGTCGGACCCAGCGGCGGTGATGTTCGGGTTATTGCGGTTGATCCGAAAGATAAAGACCGACTTTATATCAGCACGCTTGACGGACAACTCCACACTTCCGCCGATGGCGGCAAAACGTGGCGATTACTGGTTAATCTGAACCGTCCGCAACTTGTGCTTGACCAATTATTTGTTGACTCACGCGATTCTAACATTATTTATACGTCCGGGCATCGCCACAAAGAACCGGGCGGGTTTTTTAAAACAACCGACGGCGGATTGACGTGGAAAGAAGCCAAAGATTTAAGGAAAGAATCAATTCATTCGATGGTGCAGTCAACTTTTGATCCGAACATAATTTTGGTTGGAACGATTAACGGTGTTTGGATTTCAAAAAATTCGGGCGACGATTGGAAAAAGATTTCCTCCGACACGATGCCGATTAACATTGATTCGTTGGCGATTGACCCGCGAAGCACCGACACAATTTATGCCGGAACTTGGTGGAGAGCTTATAAATCAACCGACAGCGGAAAAAATTG
>JANOXW010000707.1:0-5633 GCA_031418635.1 Acidobacteriota bacterium | reverse complement strand
GACGAAAAACTCGCGCTTTTACTCACGCCGCCGTTCGATAAAACCGCGCTTGATCCGGGTTATATCAAAGGTTATCCGCCCGGAATTCGTGAAAATGGCGGACAATATACGCACGCTGCCGTGTGGACAATTATCGCTTTTGCAATGCTCGGCAACGGCGACAAAGCGCACGAGATTTTTTCGATGATAAACCCGATCAATCACACCAGATCGGCTGAAGAATTGGAAATCTACAAAACCGAACCTTACGTTATCGCGGCTGATATTTATTCCAATCCGCAACACATCGGGCGCGGCGGCTGGACGTGGTATACGGGCGCGGCTGGCTGGCTGTATCGTGCTGCGCTCGAAAACATTCTCGGCTTTCATAAGCTCGGCGAAACTTTGTCAATCGAGCCGTGCATACCGCAGGATTGGAAGGAATTTGAAATCACCTATCGCCACAAATCCGCGACGTATTTAATCCTCGTTGAAAATCCGCTCGGCGTTTGCAGGGGCAGCGTGAAAATTGAAATGGACGGCAAAATGCTTTCATCGAATCTAATTGAACTCGTTGATGACGGACAGGTGCATAACGTCAAAGTGATTATCGGCGTTTCGGCGATTGGAAAAGTCGGCGCTGTAACTTGATAGCCATTTCAAAAACTAATCAATTCTCATCAAACGACGTTTGACCAACTCAACCAACAGCAAATAAGTCGTGGTCGCCGCGCCGAGAAAGACAAAGTAACCGAGGGGGAGCGGCACGAAACCCAGAACTCCGGCAAAAGGCGAAAACGGCAGCAAAACGCTGATTAAAATTACCGTTAAAACCGTCAAAGCAAGAGCGCGACTCGGTCGGCTTTTGAAAGGATTTCCCGCCGTGCGGATGATAAAAACAACCGCCGTCTGCGTCGCCAGAGACTCGACGAACCAACCCGTGTGGAATTCTTTTTCGCCCGCTTGAAAGAATTTCAGCAGCACAAAGAACGTCAGAAAATCGTAAATCGAACTTAACGGTCCGATATAAAACATAAAATTGCGGATAAGTTTGATGTCCCAATGTTTGGGCTTACGGATAAATGTTTCGTCAACATTGTCGGTCGGAATCGTGATTTGCGCCAAATCGTAAAGGGAGTTATTCAGCAAAATTTGGACGGGAAGCATCGGCAGAAACGGCAGAAAAATTGACGCGCCCGCCATACTGAACATATTGCCGAAGTTGGAACTCGTCCCCATCAACAGATATTTCATCACATTGCCGAAAGATTTGCGCCCTTCGATCACGCCCTTATGCAAAACCTCAAGCCCTCGTTCGAGCAAAATAATTTCCGCCGCATCTTTCGCCACGTCCGTCGCGGTTGAAACCGAAATGCCGACATCCGCCGAACGAAGGCTGGGCGCGTCGTTGATGCCGTCGCCCAAAAAACCGACGACGTGACCGCGCCCCTTGAGCGCGAGGAGAATCCGACTTTTTTGCATCGGCGAGATGCGGGCGAAAATATTTACCTGTTCGGCGATGTGCGCCAGCGCACTATCAGCCATCTTTTCTATTTCATCGCCCAAGACAATTCTCTCGCTCGATAAGCCGACTTGTTCGCAGACGTGCCGCGCCACGAGTTCGTTATCGCCCGTGAGGATTTTGACCTGCACGCCGTCTTTGGCTAAATCGCGTAAGGCTTGGGCGGCGGATTCAAGCGGCTCATCGGCAAAAGTTAGAAATCCCGACAGAATCATTTCGCTTTCCGCCTCCTTACGATAACTTTTTTCGGTCTCAACCATTTTGTAGGCGACCGCTAAAACGCGCAAGCCTTTTTCGCAGAAATTGTGGAAGGTTTGATTGACGGTAATTTGCGCGGCGTTATCGAAAGACAAAGTTTGAAAATCAAGCTGATAGCTCGAACAAACGGCGAAAACGCTTTCCGGCGCGCCCTTGCAGATCAACATTCGTCCCCCGTTTTTTTCGACGACAACCGAAGCTCTGCGCCGTTCAAAATCGAAAGGCATTTCATCAATTTTGCGATACTCGTCAACATTCGGGCGGGCGTGTTCGAGAATCGCCTCATCAAGCGGATTAACTTTACTTTTGATAGCCGAATTAACCGGATTGACGATGCCGGTTTCAAAAAAACTGTTGAGATACGCGAGCTTGAAAACACCATCAAAGACTTTGCCGAGAGGGTTAAAATTTTGTTCGAGCGAAAGCTCGCCGCTCGTCAAAGTTCCGGTTTTATCACTGCATAAAATATCCATACTGCCCAAGTTTTGCATCGCCGCCAGATGCTTCACGATAACTTTATGCCGCGCCATTTTGACCGCGCCCTGACCAAGAGTGACGGCGGTGATCATCGGCAAAAATCCGGGTGTCAATCCGACGGCGAGAGCAATCGAGAAAAACAGCGATTCGAGCGGGTCGCGGTGCAGCATCGTGTTGACGAAAAAGACGAAAATTACCAAAACGAACACGACGCGGACAATCAAATAACCGAATTTTTTAGTTCCGCGTTCAAAATCGGTTTCGGGAACTTTTTCCGTCAGACGTTTGGCGATTGCGCCGAATGCGGTGTCGCCGCCCGTCGCCGTGACGACTGCCGTTCCGGTTCCGCTGACCACCGAAGTTCCTAAAGAAATCTTGCTTTGCGTCGGATTTTGAGCGTCGGCTTCTTTTTCAACCGGCAGCGATTCGCCGGTCAAGGCGGCTTCCGACGCGTGCAAATCCCGCGCCTCGAATAATTGCGCGTCGGCGGGAACTAAATCGCCCGCCGACAGCCGAATTACATCGCCCAAGACGACTTCGCAGCGCGGAATCTCTCGCCATTCGCCGTCACGCAAAACGGTGGCTGTCAGCGATATTGCCTTTTGCAAACTGCTGGCGGCACGCTGTGAACGTGAAGTTTGCACGAAATTCAGGATTACGCCTAAAAAAACCATCACGACGATAATGGCGGCGTTCACCGAATCGCCGACGAACACGGAAACCGCGCTGGCGATGAGCAAAATAATAATCAGCGGTTCGGTGAACAAAAGTAGAAATTGAACCACTACCCGGCTTTTGCGAGTTTGAACCGGCTCGTTAAAGCCGAGTTTTTTCAAACGCCGACGCGCTTCATCGCCGGTCAAGCCTGAAAATTGTTCAATTGTTTTTGGGTCTTCGGTTAATTTTGCGAGAACCGTTGGCTGCATATTTTTTCCCTCACATTAGGGAAGTGCAATCAATGTGCCTCGTTTCGACGTTTGCAAACAGCGGCTGATTTGAATCAGAGGAGCGAAAAATCTCTTCAGGTGCGAAATTCTACTCGATAAAGCGCGAAATTTTCCGCAGTAGATAAACAATCAAAATTACGTTTCGGCGGTATTTGTTGTTTTTATGGGGCGGCACGTTTATTGCTTAATTGTTGTGATGAACAGTAGAAAGTCGAGAAAGAAAACAAGGAGCTTAAGAAAATGACATTAGATATACCGAAAGAAAAATGGGCGCAGTTTTTTAGTGATTTGAGCAAGCGGCGGTTCGGTTGGACGACCAGAATCGAAGTGATGAATGATGCCATCGGCGATCAGGTTTTGAGCGAAAATTTGCCGCTCAATGGAATTACTGCGGAGCAAAACGGCGATGATACGACGATTGAAATCGCGGTCGGTGTCAATACGACGCATCAATCGCACACCATCGTTAATCCGATAAAAGTCGGTTTTCTCGGCATTGATGAACGAGCGGGCGGTTATGTTGAAATCGAAGAAGCCAACGGCACAAAAACGCTGGCACATATTATAAAACCGATGCCGGTAATGGTTAGTTATTCGGAATATGAGGTTTTTGCGACCGCTGCTTGAATCTTTTTTAATCGCGGGTGGAAACGGAAGAAAAAATTATTTCAACGGATGAATTATGAAAATTTTAATTGCGACGGACGGATCGGATTATAGTAAAGCGGCGATTGATATGCTGGCAAACATCATCGCCAAACCGGAAAATACGAGTTTGAAAATTATTTCGGCGGTTGAACATCCGACACCGATTGCCGCCGAACCATTTGCTGTTTCAGCGGAATATTATAACGAAATGACGCAGGTTTTAAGTGAACAGGCGAAGCAATCCGTCAAGCAAGCGGAAACTGCGATTCGTTCTTTGTTTCCGGGCAGTTTGCTCGATGTAACAGCGGAAGTATTAGATGGTTCACCGCAGCGCGTCATCGTTGAAACGGCGCAGGAATGGGGCGCAGATTTAATTGTCGTCGGTTCGCACGGCTACGGCTTTTGGTCGCGCACACTGCTCGGTTCGATTTCAAACTCGGTCGTGAATCACGCGCCGTGTTCGGTCTTAGTAGTGCGGACGGCAGCGGCGGAAACGCCGGAAAAATAGGAATCACAAATGGCAAATATTTTAATTTTAGGCGGCGGTTTCGGCGGTTTGATGGCGGCGGAACATCTTTCAAAAGCACTCGGCGGCGCGAGTCCGCATCGCGTTACGCTTGTTTCACCAAAGGACAAATTTACGTTTTATCCCGCGCTCGTCAGGCTCGCTTTCGGCGATTGCGATGAGGAAGATATTTCATTTGATCTGCCCGAAAAATTAAACGATTTGAACGTCCGATTCGTGCAGGGCGAAGTCATCAAACTAAACCTCAACCTTAAACGGGTGCAGGTTACGGGCAATGATTTCGACGGTGAAATTTCCTACGACTATCTGGTGATCGCAATGGGGCGCAGGCTGGCGACCGAAAAAATCGGCGGCTTTTTTGAACACGCGCATCACTTGCTCGGCGTCAAGGCGGCGTTAAAGTTTGGCGCAGCCGTTAAATCGTTCGAGAAGGGAAATATCGTCGTCGGACTCGCCCCGCAGGCGTTTCTGCCCGTTCCGGTTTGCGAAACGGCTTTTGCGCTGGCAAAAGAATTTGAATCGGAGATAGCGAAAGAGGAGATTTTCGTCAGCGTCGTCTTTCCCGAAACCGTCAAAACAGCTTTCGGCGGCGCGGATTTGCACTTGAAATTAGAAAAGGCTTTTGCCAAACATCACATCAAAGTGATCACCGATTTTGCGGTCAAAGAAGTAACCGAAAATGCGATTGTTTCAGGCAGCGGGCAAAAAATTGAATATGATTTGCTGATGCTTCTGCCGCCGTTTCGCGGACAGGCGATGATTGGCAAACACGGATTTACCGACGAATCGGATTTCGTTGTTGTTGACAATTTTCTGCGCGTTCAAAATTTGGAAAAAGTATATGCAGTCGGTGATATTGCCGCTTTTACGGGACCAAAACTGGCGTTTATGGCAGTGCGCGAAGCCCAAGTCGCCGCCGCCAACATTGTTTCGGAAATTCACGGCGGAATGGCGAGAGAAATTTATAATCACGACATCGCGCTCATCATTGACGAAGGCGGCGACGATGCGATTTTTCTGCATTATGGCATCTGGGACGATACGCTTCGCGGATTAAAGACAGGCAAAATGTGGAGCCGGATGAAGAGCAAACACAATCAACTGTGGGAAGTCGTCCGCGATGGATAATTAGAAAAACAAACTCGAAGATGTGATTGAAATCATATTTCTCTTTTTGAATCGCTTTTGCGGCAACACTGAGAGAGATAACTTTTCACACGAAACCGAATTGGGCGCGTTTATTGACAGCGTGATTTAAGTTAATGAGAAGGAGTTT
>JANOXW010000706.1:0-4060 GCA_031418635.1 Acidobacteriota bacterium | reverse complement strand
CGATCACTAGCAGATCGGCAAGGAGCAGCAGGATGACCCACTTATCTTCGGTCCACAGCGAGAAATTCGAGAAAAAAAGCCAGTTTTCGTAAGAAAAGTATCCGATCCCCATTCGGTCCAGAAAAACATATTTTTGCATCAACAATGCCGGGTAAAGGTAAATGGCAGATAACCCGATACCCAGCACCATCGAGAATAAAAGTTTTCCCAGAGTTTTTGGTCTTTGGTCGGTTTTCAATACCAGCGCATAACCTAGCGGGATAAGTGAAAAAATTAGTGTGGTGGGCAAATGCGTCATTATCAACAGAGCGTAACTGATCGCAAACCCGGCAAGGGCCAGTCGACTGCCATGCGCTATTTTGTGGGTAAATACGAGAATCAATGGCAGCCAGACGAATGCCCAATATTCGGCAAAGGAAAAGCGAATATAAAGGTCTGAGGCCAAGTGATATGGACTCGCCATATACAAAACAGAAGCGATCAGAGCCGATCGTTCATTGACTAACTGTTTGAGCCACAAATATGCAAAGAGACCTGAGAAGATCATTGCGAGCGAAGCAGAAACACCTAATTGATACCAACCAAAGGAATCGGTCGAGAAAAACGGTTTGAGTAAACTGGTTAGAAAATACGGAACGGGCGGATAATAGTAAAAAACAGGACTTCCTAATCCACTATTCATCCCGGCCAGCCATCGCGGATAAAGATCGCCGGACCAAAATTGCTGTGAAAAGTGAACGTACCAACCGGCATGGGTAACCGCATCATCGCCATGGAAAGGCGCCCCGTAGAACAGGATTGGCAGGGTGAAGATAAATCCTGCGAATATTATGATATAAATCGGTTTTTTTTTCACTTAGATTACTTACAGTCAGTCAATACACTTTCAAAGCGTGATCTGCACATACCTTATACGGAGGCGGTGTATTGGGCAAACGTCTAAGAAAAAGTGCGCCAGAGCGTGTTCATAAAGAATCTCTATGTCTGCTGTGATTTCTTGAAATAGTTTTTCCTGTTAATCTTCTGTTTATGTCTAGATGGTCAGTCTCTTCTATGAACCCGTATAGATACAATCATTTCGGGGCGGGAAACTAAAATAAAGGAGTGTATCTTGCGGTCTTGCGGTGGCTGGAGCATTTTTGCCCGTGCATGCTCCAACATCTTCTACACTTCCGGGAAGATACGTCGGCTCATTGCCGTTGGGTGTGCAGGTGATTTTGTCAGATTTAACCAGAATATTTTGATTATTGCTAAGTTGGGTTCTTGCCACCCATTGCCAAACCGCGAAAATTTTAAGGGTGTCCAGCTGTTCCTGCGTAAAAGATATTCTTTTGGTTCGGGTTGTGGTTGAAGAATTCAAAACTCCGGTACTCATCGAGCGTCCGACTGATTTTTCAAGACCTGCGGTCACGGTAGTTTTGGCACTTCCGACTCCAGCAAATTCAACTCCGCCTTCTAAGGCAACAGAAACGGCTGTTTTAGTTTCCTCGCTGACAGTGGTATCTCTGGTAGTCTGATTTGTAATCTGATTTGAATATTCTTCATTACAAACCCCTTGGCATAGAAATTCCCACGAACCTTGCGGTTTTCCCGCAGTTACTTTCGGTCGGGCAAAAGTTGTATATGTATAACTTTGATCTGAAGGACCACCCTTTGGACCGAGGTTTCCCGGATATTGGTTCGCCGTGGGGACAATCCAAAGACTTCCCGCATTGTCAAAGTTAAATAATGCCTTCTCCTTGACCCCGACTTTTGGACTAAAAGTGAGTTGAAAAGAACCGGCTTTGCCATCGCAACCATTTCCCTGAACCCGCGCCAGGACTATTTTGACTTTTCCTTGCGGCGGAACATTCTCGAAAATCTCGCCACTGGAAGGGTTGCCCTCATAACAAGTTCCTGCCCACGATGCGTCAAGTGTAATGGTCACCGGCACGGAATCAATATTTTGAATGAAAAAATTGAATATCCGGCTTTGTGCCATCGTTTGATTTGCGCCAATTACGAACAGTCCGATTATCAAAACTGCCATCATCATTATTCTCTGCATAATTTTATTGTTTTTTGTTTCTAACATAATTTGCTCCTTCTATTTCATACTTTTGCCAAAATAGGCGTTTGAAAATTTAAGTCGCAAGTGAAATGAACCGCGTATTTCGGCAGATTTATTTTGCGAAATTTTCCAACTAAAATTCCGGTTCATTTCACTTGAAACAGATTCTGTTTACTCAGTTGCGGGGACAGCAGTTATCTTACGGCTTGGCTCGTCGAAGCATTCACCCATAAAACCAATCCAATTCCACTCTGCATAATTTTCGGCTTCCGGGGTTTTTTTAACGACTCTCTCGAATGTAATCGTAAAACGTCCCCAACGCTTGGTTTTTGTCCCGATTGGATCGGTCAGCGATGCCTCGCAAAGTTCACCTTGACTATCATCTGTCCAATATCCCGTATATGAGCCGCGATTGCCTTCGGTATCGGGAACGAGATTTCTGATAAAAAGCCGCGTTTTCCCTTTGGTAACATTGGGAGTTGCGAACAGGAACACTGCCGTATTGTTCACATCTTTTTCCCAGATGATGTTTCCAACATTTGATGTCCACGATTCATCTGCGAGAACAATCGCCGGGAAAGCTGAGAATACAGCCAACCACAGAACCCAAACAGATACCCGATTAATTTTTTTCATAATTTGTTTTTTTGTTGTTTCTAACATAATTTTCTCCTCTAATTTTGGTTTATGACCCGCAACTTCCGAAGCGAATCTGGTTTTCTTTTTCATCCTTGAAACTTTCAACTGTCGGAATCCATTTTCCGTCAAAATTTGTGCTTACACTTAGATAAACGAGAACTGCGCTCGAAAACAGACATTTCAACTAAAAATAATTTATGAGAGAATAAAAATGATTTACCGAATTGTTTGATATTGTCGGATTTTGAGAGATGTTTCCTTACAATTGCAGAGAATCTAATTTATAATGAACGCAATTAAAAAAAACTAACCGCAACGAGCATGAACATAGAATCGCCGAATGAAATTACACAATTGCTAAATAACTGGAGCAACGGCGATGAATTAGCTTTAGAGCAATTGATACCGCTGGTTTACGAGGAATTGCGTAAAATGGCGAAGCAATATATGCAAAGCCAGCGAATCGGTCATACATTGCAACCAACAGCGTTGATTCACGAAGTTTATGTTAAATTAGCCGGACAGCAGGAGCAAAGTTGGAAAAATCGCGCTCATTTTTTCGGAGTCGCGGCACAAGCAATGCGTCATATTTTGGTTGATTATGTCCGCCATCGCGGTTATCAAAAACGCGGCGGAAACGCGCAGCGAGTCGAACTCGATGAAGCGATGATAGTTTCATCCGAACGCGCCGCCGGACTGGTCGAACTAGATGAGGCTTTGACCAAACTCGCCAAATTGGACGAACGCAAAAGCCGTGTCG
The DNA here is from genome assembly GCA_031418635.1 of Acidobacteriota bacterium. Lineage (GTDB taxonomy): Bacteria > Acidobacteriota > Blastocatellia > Pyrinomonadales > Pyrinomonadaceae. The sequence goes on along the minus strand of JANOXW010000706.1, from coordinate 611 downwards.
TCGAACTCAAATATTTCGGCGGTTTGAGCAATGAAGAAATGGCGGAAGTCCTAAATGTTACGACCAAAACCATCATCCGAGATTGGCAATTTGCGCGGACGTGGTTGCTGCGGGAATTATCAAATCAATAGACAAAAAATCTCTTCTTTAGCGGGAAATTTTTAACGCAAAGACGCAAAACGCAGAGGCGCAAAGAAAAATATAGTTTTTTTGGCTGGTTGGTTAAAATATTGAAATTTCTCCCAACTTAATTCTAAAACAAATCTTTGCGCCTTCGCGTCATTGCGTCATTGCGTTAAATTTATTTTTGAGAAATCCCTATTTTAGAAAATGAACGCGGAAAAACTAGCAAAAATTGAAGAGATTTATCACGCCGTTTTGGAAGTTTCGCCTAAAAAACGCCCGTCTTTATTGGCGAATGCTTGCGGCGATGATGACGAACTGCGCCGTGAGGTGGAATCTCTGCTTTCTTTTGCCGATGTGTCTTCGAGTTTGATAGACAAACCGCCGATGGATGTCGCGGCGGAAATGTTTGTAAAAAAGAAGCGTTCAAAAATCGTCGGCACGAAAATCGGACATTACAAAATTCTTAAACAAATCGGCGCGGGCGG
>JANOXW010000705.1:0-9899 GCA_031418635.1 Acidobacteriota bacterium | reverse complement strand
TAAAAAACATCGTCCGAAGCGTCGTGAACTTCCGCTGTTGCCGAATCTTTTTTCTTGTCGTGCTGAATCGCCACGCGCAGTTGCATTCCTTCGCCACCAATCAAATCTTCAACCTTGTTTTCCTTGCCGAGAGCTTTTTCGATGTCGGAAACCTGCTGTTTCGTCTTGACGATATAATCACGAATCGGCTTTGACGGCTCACGAGTTTGCGCGAATGAAAATATTGAAAAAATGCCGATTAAAAGCACTAAATAAATTGTTTTCTTCATAAATGTTTTCTTACTTTTTCTTAGATTGATTTAACAACCAAGCACTTAATTCACGCGCCGCTTGATGATTTTGAAACAAACCGTTCATTTTACGCCCGTCAACATATTCGTTATAAAGCCACGGATCGCCGAGCGCGAAAACCGTGCCTTTGCCGTGTTTGACGACAGCGACAATGGGTTGATTTTCGAGCGTCAAAATCGTCTGCGCTTTGCCGCTGATTTTCAGCGTCGAAATTTCCTTCATATACAAATCACGCGCCGTTTTGAAAATCAGATTGCCTTCAGGAACAGTAACACGACCTTGCTCATATTGGTCATTGAGAACGCGATTTTTGCTGTCTTTGTTAAATTCTAACCCAAATTGATTTGCCAAAACATTCCAATTATCAAATTCCGCATTGCCGAAATCATTGCCAAGCATTACCAAAACGCCGCCCGATTTTACCCAATCGGCGATATTTTTTGTGTCAGTTGCGGAGATAAAATTCGGCTTTTCGGTTTCCTTTTCCGTGTCAGGATCAACAATGATGTAAATGCCTACGCTCTTTAAGTTTGCGGCTGTCGGCGCACTCGAAAGCGTATCGAGATTTGCGCCGAAAGATTTAAATTGTTCACCGAAAGCATAGAATCCGCCGTGATTTTTTTCCTCCCATTTATAGTGCCAAACCGAACCGTCTTTGCGAACTTCATGATTGAAATAATCGTCCAAAACCACCGTTTTCTGCTTGCCGATTTGTCCGCGTTCGAGATTCTCCATCTCGATTGCCGCCATCACCGCCGGACCTAAACCTTTTGCGTCGTTTGTCCGCAATTTTTCCGACATATAATAATCAAAACTTCCATCACGATAAGGATTTCCGCCCAGCCCCGAAACCGAAACCGTGCCTTCCCAATCGAGATTTCCGTCCGATTTTTCCTTGATAAATTCTTTTTTAATTCCAGCCCAACCTTGATTGACGGTTTGCAAATATTTGTCGGATAAATTTCCTTGTCGAACGCCTTTTGCCAACGCATAAACAAACATCGCCGACGCGCTTGATTCGTGATAATTTTTCTCTCGTTTCGGCAAATCAACAATGTCGAACCAAAGTCCGTCTTTGTCCTGAAACTTCGTAATCGCTTCAGCTTCGCGCTGTAAAATCGCCACTAATTCAGCGCGGCGCGGATGATTTTTCGGGAAATAATCAAGCACATCAACCAACGCAATCGCATACCAGCCCATCGCGCGTCCCCAAACGTGCGGACTCACACCCGTTTCCTTATTTGCCCATTTTTGCTGACGCGATTCGTCCCAACCGTGATAGAGCAAACCGGTTTTTTTATCTCTCGCGTGAGTTTCCATCCAAACAAATTGATTGGCGATGTCATCCCAATTATCTTCAGCGAAAACCTGCGAATATTCGGCATAAAACGGCTCGCCCATATAAAGCCCGTCAAGCCACATTTGATATGGATAAATCTGTTTATGCCAAAAACCGCCTTCCTTGGTGCGCGGATGAGTTTTGAGTTGTGAGCGAATCAATTCCGCCGATTTTTTATGTTTTTCGTCCGTAGTAACGCGATAAAGCGTCAGCATTGCGCGTCCCGGCGTAACGTGGTCAATGTTGTATTCATCGAGGTCATAACCCGTTAATTTGCCGTCTTTATCATACCAAAAATCCATTCCGCGCTTGATAAAATTAAAATATTTTGGGTTGCCCGTCGCATACCACATCTGCTCGACGGCTTTGAGTTGAACGCCTTGTTCATAAGTCCAATTGCGCGGAATTCCAATCGGTGTTCCGTCGTCTTCAAGCCAGATTCGGTTCATCAAAGTATCAGCCAAACGCGCTGACAAAGGCAGATTTTTCTGTGCGAACGCAAAATTAGCAGACACGAATAAAAGTGCGAATAAAATAATGAGTTTTTGAATTTTCATAACTTTTTTTAACCGCGAAACACGCGAAATACGCTAAAATAATTTTTCTTTTTTTCGCGTATTTTCGCGTATTTCGCGGTTAATCATTTCTTCAAATATTTCTTCAAACCGATTTTCGTTTCCCTAATTCCTTTAACCACGAGTTTTGCCATTTCTTCCGCACCAAGTGGTGAAAAATGCGTATTGTCGTCAATTCCTTTTGGATAATTCGGATTTTCACCGTCTTTCAAAATTAAAAATAATTTTTTCGAGTTTTCCACGCCATACCTGACAATCAATTTTTCGCTTTTGTGGTGTATATCAATGAGCGAAACTTTTTGCTCTTTCGCCACAGTGCGAACGATGTCAGGATATTCGCCGTGCGTGTCGTAAAATTTGCCGTCTTTGTCGAAACGCCTTCTCATCACAGGAGTTAGCAGAACGGGAAACGCTTTTTTGGCGCGTGTTTCTTCGATAAATGTGATTAAATTTTTGCGATAATCTTCGGGCGGCGTGTAGCGTTCGCCTTTTTCCTTCGATTCGTCATTGTGTCCAAATTGGATAAAAACGTAATCATCTTTTTTCAAATTATCAACAATCGCTTGCCAAAGACCTTCGCTGATAAAAGTTTTCGTGCTTCTGCCGTTAATCGCACGATTGTCAATTTTTATTTTGTTATCTTTGAAAAACTGCCCAAACATTTCGCCCCAACCAGTTTCAGGGCGTTTTTCAGCAAGTTTATTCGCGCACGTCGAATCGCCCGCGAGATACACGGTTATCAGCGATTTTTGCGCGAAAACGGAAATGCTCAAAAACATAATCGAAATTGTAACAACAATAATTTTCATTTGTTTTTCCGCCCTTGTTCACGCGCGGGCTTCCGCCTTTCGCCTTCACCCTAATTTGTCAACAATCTTGCCGTTAAACTTGACGTTTTCGAGTTTTACACCGCGAACATTTTTGAAAATATTGCTATCCGAAACATTTTCAAATGTCGAGTTTTTTATCGAAATATCATAAATCGGTGCGTTGTCCAAACCTTGAATATCTACGCCGTAGTTGCTTTTTCCGCTTGTCAAATTTTCGACAACATAATTTCGCATAATCGGCGTAAATCCACCTTTTGCGCCTTCTTCGTAGTTAAAATCAATTGTAATAACGGCGTGCGCGACTTGCCCGACGGTAATATTTCTAAAATAAAAATTCTCCAACAGACCGCCGCGTGAAGCATTGTTTTTGACGCGCAAAGCGTGGTCGAGATTTGGCGAATCGAGTTTGCAATTTTCCGCAAAAAGATTGCGTACGCCGCCCGAAATTTCGCTTCCAACGGTAATTCCGCCGTGTCCGTCGCGCATTGTGCAACCGCACACGATGATATTTTCGGTCGGAACATTTATGCGTCTGCCGTCATTATTTCTGCCTGATTTTATCGCAATGCAATCGTCGCCTGTGTCAAAAAAGCAATCTTCAATCAGCACATCTTTACACGATTCGGGATCGCAACCATCGTTATTTGGTCCGTGCGATGAAATATGAAGTTTGCGGACAATGACGTTTTCGCAAAGCACAGGATGAACTTCCCACATCGGCGAGTCAATGATTTTTACGCCTTCAATTAAAACATTTTTACATTTGTAAGGCTGGATAAATTGCGGGCGCAAATAATCCGTTTCACCACCGAAAATTCTTTCGGCAACCGGAACATTTTTGTCCATCATTTCATAAAGTTTGGCGCGTGCCGGTTTTTGGCTCAAAATATCATAATTTCCGCCGTATTTTGGATTTCCGTGCCATTTCCAGAAAAATGCTTTGCCTTGTCCGTCAAGAGTTCCTTCGCCTGTGATGCCGATATTTGTTTGCTCGTAGGCATAAATGAACGGCGAAAGGTGCATCAATTCCATTCCTTCCCAACGCGTATGAACAATCGGCAAATAATCTTTCGGGTTGGTCGAAAATTTAATCGTTGCGTCTTTTTGAATGTGCAGATTGACGTTCGATTTTAGGTGAATCGCACCCGTCAAAAATTCACCTTTCGGCACAACAACGCGCCCGCCGCCTTTTTTCGCACAATCTTCAATCGCCTTCTTAAACGCTTCCGTATTAAGAGTTTTGCCGTCGGCAATCGCGCCGTATTTGGTGATTTTGTAATCTTTTTTCTTAAATTTCGGCGGGTTGATTCGCGCTAAGATGCGCGGATATTCGGTCGTCCAAATATCAGTTTCCGCAAAAGCAATTTTCGGCAAAATTGACACGGCAATTCCGCTTGTGATTAGAGTTTTTATAAATTCACGACGACTCGACATATTTTTTACTTTTTACTTTTTACTTTTTACTTTTTCCAACCATTTCGGGTAATCTTTTTCAAGCAATTCATTCGGTTCGTTTGAATACCAAGCGTAACCGTTGCGTCGTTCGGCTTCAATTTCGGAAACGTCATATTTGATAACCGAATCACGCCCGATGAAAATCGGTTTCATCGTTTTGATTTCGTAAAATCGCGCCCAAATCGGTGGCGCATTTTTGTCTTTGATAACCACGGTTTCGCCCTTGATTTTTTCCCAACGAATGCCTTCGATTTTGTTTGAACGAAACCACGCAATCGCTGATTCAATGGCGTCAATTTTCTCTTGCGACGGCTTTGCATCAAGCATCAAAAAACGCACGATTCCGACTGATTCGCCTGCCGTTAATGAAATCGGTTCAAACTTTCGCGCCGCCGCCGGTTTCAGCGTAAATTCATCATATTGCGCCGCCCAAATCGTTTTTTTGCCGTTGATTTCAACCTGTAATTTCAAAATCAAAGGTGTTGCTTTTTCAACTGCTTTTTCAGATTTCAAACGTCTGTCTTCGTCAACGAATTTGTAATCCTCGTTCTTTTTGGCAATTTCGCGCAAGACTTTTAGAACGCCAATCATTGCATCATCATTAAACGTAATGTGTGTGTAATAACTTTTTTTGAGCGGGAAAAATTGCGGAAATCCGCCATTTTCGTATTGCGACGCAAGTAGATAATCCAAACCTTTGAAAAATGCTTCTTTGTGTTTCGGAAAATTGGTCGGCGGCGTTGTTTTTTGCAAACTTCCGGTGATTGCTTTTGCTAGAAAAGCGATTTGCGTGTAGCTTGTGCGGTTGTCAATGGTTGTTTCCGAAATGTCGGATTTGTGTTTGATTAGTTCTTCGCGTTCGGTTTGCGTCAGCATTGCGGTCATATCCAAATTCTTTTCCCAACCGCCGTTATCTTTTTGAAAAAGAACAACTTGGTCGGCAATCCGCGCCGCTTCGTCGGTTTGATACCAAAGCGGAGTTTGCTTTAAGACTTCGTTCCACGAAACCAATTTCCAATCAGGTTTTGTCTTTTCAAGCCATTCGTCTTTCGCAGTTTTCGGATTCCAGCCGTCTTTGCCTTTTAAGAAATTTTCAGTTTCAAATTGCTTCGATTCGTCTTTTGAAAGTTGATGAATCCATTTAACGCGGCTTTCCATTTTCGCGCCTGCGCCTTTTGAATTAAATTCGGCAAAATACGCAGTTTTTTCGTTTTCGGCTTTGCCCCAATTATTCCAACCTTCAGGAAAAATATGTGCGCCCATTTCCGTATTGAGAAAAATCGTGCGCCCAAAAGCTCGCCACGGACGACCGAGAAAAACGCCTTTATCAACATTGGTTGCGGTCAATTTTGAATTGTTGAAAACAAAACCGCTCGATTCATTTTCAGCGAAACGCATCGGCGCAGTGATGTAACCTTCGCCTTTTGAATAAATTACGCAGTTTTCAAAAATCGCCGTCGCTTGTCCGAAAATAAAATCAACCGCGCCTTCGATATAGCAACTTTCAAAATACTGTCGTCCATTTTTTGCGTAAAGCGTGTCTTGCCAACCTAAGAATTTGCAGTTTTTGAAAACTAATCTGTCCGCTTCTGACAAAACTGCAACGGCTTGCGAACCTTCGCCGAACGAGTTTTCAAACGTCAGATTTTCCGCGTAAAAATCGTGTCCGCCAACGTAAAAACTATAACTCGCCGAGGTCGAACCGGTTTCTTTGTTGGTTAAATTAAAAGTTAATTTCGTATTTTCGGCAGACTCGCCGATGAGAGAAATGAAAGGTTTGTTCGCTGGAATTCTGATTTGTTCTTTATAAACGCCTTGTTTGATAAAAATCACAAAACGCTTTTGATTATTTTCGGGAACTTTCGCAATCGCTTGACTAACAGTTTTGACATCGCCTTTACCGTTTCCGTCAACCGTTAAGTCAGCTTTTACACTTGAAAAATTTTCGGCTCTTGTGCAAATTGCCGACAACAAAATAAGCAAAATTAAGTTTCCGAAATATAATTTTTTCATTCCTCAATTTCTGTAAAGACAAAACAAGCCCTCTTGGTTTTGATGCCGCAAAAGGGCTTGTTCTGAAATTAAATGTTCTAATCAAAGCTATACCGCAAAGAAGTAACGCCGTCATCCCGACGGCTGTCAGGAGTGCGTCCCGCGCTCCTGTTTTCTTGACTTTGAAATGTTAGCGGGGAAGCGGGACACTTCCCCGACAGCCGTCGGAACGACGGCGTTACCTTTCCTAGAAAGTAAATCTGCCGCCGATTTGAATATCACGCGGCGGTTGCCGTTGGGTGTTTGCCAAACCGAATGCTGCGTTGGTCGGGTCAAGATTAAGTCCTGAAAAATACGGCGAGTTTGGCAAATTAATTGCTTCGACTCTGATTTGAATTTTCATTTTTTCCCGAATGCGGAAGTTTTTCGATATACCAACGTCGAATTTCAGAAATCGCTGATTTCGCAATCCTTCGGTGGTGAAAGGAAATGCCCGCACGGTGTTCGATGAACTGCTGGTAAAATTATTAGCATATCCGGGAACATTTGCCGTTGCCTGAACACCGCCGATAAAAAATCCTGCAATGTCGAAAGCCGGAATATCTATGCCGAAACGCCGACCTTGTTCGTCTTTTTCACCGAGTCGGCTGACCAACTGCGTAGGGTCGCCATTGTAATAGACGTTGCCGAATTGCAGAGGTTCGCCGCTTTGTCGTTCATAAACGGCTTGAATCTGCCAACCGCCGAAAATAGCGTCAACTGCCCGATTCCATTCTTTACCAATTAACCGATTTCGTCCGAACGGTAATTCATAAATACCCGAAAATGTGAATCGGTGTGGTCGGTCATTCACCGCAATACTGTCGGTTAATTCGGTGTCTTGCGGATTCAGATAGCGATTTTGCTCACGTTCACGCGAATAAGTATAGGAGGCGTTAAGCGATAAACCTGCGGTAAATCTTTTAACAGCCTGCAACTGAAGTGCTTGATAATTACTCGTTCCGTCATACTCGGTAACGGCGACATTGCCGAATTGCGGGAATGCCGTTAGTAATCGGCGACGTTGGATAGTCGCCGCGCCAAATGCACCGCCGTCGGGAATTAATCCGCGCAACGGATTAGCCACATTCGCGTTTAAGAAAGTATTTCGGGATGTAATCGCCGCCAAAATTACCGCGCCATCCGTTACGCCTGTAAAGTCGTTTAATTGGTCCCGCGGAATGAAATTTAATTCACGAGTAACGGATAAATCTGCGCCGCGTGAATAAATGTAGGTGGCTTCAATGCCGATTTTGTATGGAAGTTCGCGTTGAATGCCGACGACAAACCGAGTGAAATTGGCGTTCTTACGGTCGTTTGAAAGCACGAAAGAAGTCGGTCCGGTAGCGTTAGCCGTGGTTAAATCGCGTCCCGTGAAGGTAAGCAAACCTTGCGCCGCGCCCGGGGATGGAATAATCCCGCCCGGAAACGGATTGCTCAGTGTTGCTATAAACGTCAGCCCGTTATTTGTAGATGGAGTAAATGCTGTCGGAGTCGAAAATCCGGGTTGGAAAATCGCTTGAATCTGAAATGGAGCAGTAAATATGCCAAAACCCAAACGCACTACGGTTTTATCATTTATGCTGTAAGATATGCCGATTCGCGGCTGAAAATTGTTTTTATCAGTTACCTGATTGGCTTGGTCGCTTCCATCCACAAAGGTCAAACCGCCCGAAAGATTCTGAAATGTAGCAATCGGAACGCTTGTCGGAACATTCGCGTTGTAGTTGGCAAGTGCCGCCGCCTGAATCGGACTGGCAACAGTTCTGTCAAAACCCGTTACGATTCTGCCTTGACTTTCTCTGACACCTGATTCGTTATCGTAACGCAAACCGAGATTTAGCATCAGTTTGCGCGTAACGCGAAAATCATCTTGCACGAACAAGGCATTATAGTTTGAACTGGCATCATATTCCGTTGGATTATCAATTATGCTGGTTGCTCCGGCTACCGGAATACCGAGCAAAAATGAGGCTAGTTCGCGTCCAGCCGCATTGCGAAGCGTCGCGTTGGAGTTCGATGCCGGAGACGTATAAGTTCCGTCAAACGTAAATCTTCCCGCACTAAAACCATCTGTCGAAAAGCGTTCGCGCAAACGGCGGAAATCATAACCGTATTTTAAGGTATGTTTCCCGAAAATCTGCGTCAAAGTCGGCTGGACGGACAGCAACGTAAATGGTCTTTCTTGACCGTTATTGTAATCAGAACGCTGTGAACCTAATGTCAGATAATTTCTGAAATCAAATCGCGGAAAAACACCGGATTGGCGAGAAGTCGGAATTCCGGTAAAGCCGAGATCCGCCGCTGTCGGTTGACCTTTCTGAAATCTTTGTAACTTGAATTGGCTGAAACTACCACGAATATCCAAGATCAGATTTGACGAAAGCGTCGAAGTATAATCAACATTTCCGCCGTTATTTCGTCTGTTTTCAAAACCGCGTGTAATCGAATCGGGTTCGCCCGTCAAATTGAAGCGGTCTTCCGTATTTCGGCTGTGGTAGTATTTGCCGCTAATTCGATTTGCGCCATTAAAATTATGGTCAATCTTACCCAAATAAGACATATATGGACGAATCAAATTCTGGTCGGTAACGAAATTGTTGACAATTCCCGATTGATTTGGTTCGGGAAAAAGTCGCAAGAAAGCTAAAGCCGGAGCATAAATAAGATTTGTCGGGATGATATTACAAGCCGAACCGGTCGGAACTGCGCCCGATGTGGGACAGCCGAATGACGTGCGGACAACATTCGCACCACTCGTCGTTCCTGAAAACGGATTAAAAATAACGGTATTGGTTGCCGCGTTGATATTTGTTCGGTCAACTATCAATTCCGAAAAATCGCCGTTGCGAAACGCTAAGGTCGGGACTGAATAAGTAGTCGGTTGCGCGACATTATCTTTTTGTCTTTCAAATGAAAAAAGGAAGAAAGTTTTGTCTTTTCCATTGAATAAATAAGGAATATAAACCGGACCATTCAAAACTACTCCATACCGACTATATTTTCTGTCAGGGCGTTCGCGTCCGATTCGATTATTGAAAAAGTTGTTGGCAGTTCTGTTCTTGGAACGGTCAAAGAGATATGCCGAACCGTGAATGCTGTTTGTGCCGCTTTTTAACGCAACATTAACAGTTGAACCGGCGGTAAATCCGTTTTGTGCGTCAAAACTATTGGTTTGCACCTTAAATTCCTGCACGGCATCAGACGGCGGAGTAAATGCTACTTGTCCGCTAAAAGCTAAATTCGGTGAACCGTCGAGATTGATTTGATTTCCCGCCGCACCGTTAGTCCGAAATGCCGCTAAATTTCCGTTGGCAGTTGGTCCTTGAAAATTCGGGTCGCCCGTATAGTTAATTCCCGGAGCCTGCGTTGCCAAAG
>JANOXW010000704.1:0-10249 GCA_031418635.1 Acidobacteriota bacterium | reverse complement strand
CGAAAATTATTCGCGCTCTCGCCGTCGTGGGCAACGGCGTTTGCCGTTCTCATTGTTTGTGTCGGTCTGGTTTTGTTGGCAGTTAATTTTTCAAACAATAATGATGTGGCGCGAAAGGTTGAAAAGCCGACAAATGTAGTTGTTTCGCCGATAGTTGAAGAAAAAACCACGCCGCGAATCGAAGAAACAGCGCAACAAGATTCGTTGAAAGAATTGCCAATGCCGTCAAATATTGAAAACGCTTCGGAGAAAAACGCACCGCAAATTGCGCCAAAAAATCAAATTGTAAAAGTTTCAAATAATGTTAGAAAGAATAAAGTCGTAACGCAAAACGCGAATAATGCGGCAAATGTTCGCAAGTTAAAAGATGATAAAACCACGCTTGCCGCGCAGAAACAAGTAGTTCCGAAGCTAAATAGTCTTGAGGAAGAAGAAGATAATTCAGTGCGGCTTGCCGACCTTTTCGCCGAAGTTGAAAGTAAATAATATGAAAAAATTAAATTTATTAAGTTTGATTTTCGCGGGTTTGCTCTTGACCTGCGCTTTTTCGACGGTCAAGGCGCAAGACGAACCGCCAATTGATGCGTCGAAACCGCAAGTTGACGCTCAACAACGCCGACCAAATTTGTTGCAGGAACTCGGTTTGACCAAAGAACAAAGACAACAAATCAGACGCTTAAACGCCAAAAACCAACCGATGATGCGCGAAGCTCAAATGCGTCTGCGCGAAGCCAATCGCAATCTCGACCAAGCTATTTACGCCGATAATGTTGATGAAACAGAGATTCAAGCGCGAATGAAAGAAGCGCAACTAGCTCAAGCTGAAGTCATTAAAATCCGCTCGTTGACGGAGTTAGCCGTGCGAAAAATCCTAACGCCCGAACAACTCGCCAAATTCCGCGAAGTCCGCCGCCAATTTGCCCAAAAGATTGGAAGACCGTAAAAATCAAATTAAAAATCGAATCAACGACGCTCCCAATCGTCAAAAAAATAATCGTCAAAATCAACTGCGTCCAAGTAACTAATTTTTTCTTTACAACTCCACAATCTCCTTTTTGCCGATTCTAAATTAAGAATCGGCTTTTTTATTTGTCGTTTGAGGTCAGTTCGTTGTAACCTTTTAATGTAAAAAATATACGACGAATGAATCCGCTCAAAAAATTTATATTTGAATTGCAAGAAATTACCAACTTGATAATTTCTGCGTTTGTCGGTCTGTTCAAAAAGCCGGTTTATTTGGTGGATATTATAAAACAGATGGACATTATCGGCGTTGGTTCGTTGCCGATTGTCTTGTTGACGGGATTTTTTACGGGTGCGGTGTTAATTTTGCAGACTTTTCCGACGCTTGCCTATTACGGTGTGCAAAACGAAGCGGGCAGGTCGGTGGCAACTTCGCTAGTGCGCGAACTCGGTCCGGTTTTATCAGCCTTGATGGTTTCAGGACGCATCGGTTCGGCAATTTCCGCCGAACTCGGTTCGATGGTCGTGTCGCAGCAGATTGACGCAATGCGCTCACTCGGCACTGACCCGAATCGCAAACTCGTTGCGCCGCGCCTTTTGGCACTTATTTTGATGTTGCCGTTTTTGACGGTCGCGGCGGATATTTTCGGTATTCTTGGCGGCGGCGTAGTTGCTTCAGGGCTGTTCAATCAAAGTTTCAACACTTTTATTTCATCTGTGCAAAACGGCATCACCATTGAAGATATTATCGGCGGGATTATCAAACCGTTATTTTTCGGGTTAGTTATCGGAAGCATTGCTTGTCATAAAGGTTTAACCACGAGCGGCGGCACGGTTGGTGTCGGACGGGCGACGACCAGCGCGGTTGTGCTGTCTTCGATTGTCGTCATTATATTCGATTTTTTTCTTTCACGCGCATTGCAAGCTGTTCTTGGTCAAGCACCGATTTAAAAGTGAAAAAGTGAAAAAGTGAAAAAGTTGGATTGATTGCCGTGCAAATGGACGGCAAACTTTTTCACTTTTAACCTTTTAACCTTTTTAGGTGTGTGGTCTAATTAATTACCAAAACATTATGCTTTCCCCGCAAACCGAAGAATTTGTTTCAACCGAAGAGATTATCGCCGAAGAACTCGCTCCGACAGATTTGGAAGATGCGGTTGATAATATCGAACGGGCGATTCCGGCGATTGAGTTCCGCGATGTTTATCTGTCTTTTGATGATAAAGTCATTCTTGACGGCGTTAATTTCACAGTTCGGCGCGGTGAAACAAAAGTTATTTTGGGGCGCAGCGGTGGCGGCAAATCAACGACGATTCGCTTGATTTTAGGTCTTTTGAAGCCTGATTCCGGTCAAATTTTGATTGACGGCGAAGACATCACCGAATACAGCGAAGTGGAAATGATGAAGGTTCGCAAAAAAATCGGGATGGTTTTCCAAGAAGGCGCATTGTTTGATTCGCTTTCGGTTTATGATAACGTAGCTTATCGCTTGCACGAACAAGGCGTTGAGGAAGCAGAGGTTGAAAAAGAGGTGCGGCGAATGTTGCAGTTCGTTGACCTCGAAGAAGCGATTGACAAAATGCCATCGGAACTTTCGGGCGGAATGCGGCGACGCGTCGGAATTGCCCGCGCCCTTGTCGGCGACCCGCAAATCGTCATGTTTGACGAACCAACCGCCGGACTTGATCCGCCGACGGCACGGACAATCTGCGAACTCGCTATCAAATTGCGCGATTTAGAAGATGTTTCTTCAATCTTCGTTACACACGAGATGAAAAACATCGAATATCTTTCTTCTGAATACGCTACTGTCAACGAGGAAGGCGAAGTAGTTTTTGAACTCGAAGGCGAAAAACTTTGCCTGATAAATACCGAAATAATTATGCTGCGCCAAGGAAATATCATTTTTAGCGGCAAAGATGAAGAACTGAGAGCGACCCAAGACCCGTATATTCTGAAATTTATGCGCGGAAAATAGGATTAATTCCAGATTCCAGATTCGAGAATTTCTTCTAATTTGGAATCTGGAATCTGGAATCTGGAATTTAATATATGCCACCAACCGAAAGAAAATTAGGATTTAGCCAATTGCGTGTCGGAGTTTTCGTGCTTGTCGGACTCGCGGTTTTGGCTTTTTTGATACTTAATGCAACGGGCGATTTTAATCCGTTCGAGAAAAAGCTGCGCTTAAAAGCGCGGTTTGCAACGGCTGACGGATTGAAGGAAGGCGGAGAAGTGCAACTTGCGGGTGTTCACATCGGCAAGGTCGAACAAGTTAAACTTTTGCCGCCGGATAGCCCCGAAGATGCTAAGGTTGAAGCGATTATGAGCATTGCTCAAACGCTTGACGGCAGACCAATTTCCGAACGAATTCGGACCGATTCGACGGCGCAACTCATCGCCACGTCGGTTTTGGCAAACGACAAACTTATCAACATCACGCCCGGCACATCGAAAGGCGCGGCAGTTACGGAAAACGATGTGCTTGATTCGACATCGGCAATGTCCATCAACCAATTAACCCAAACCGGGAACGATTTGTTACAGCAAATAAATAAGTTAGCGATTCCGACAAACGAAATTCTTAACAAAGCCAATCAGGGCGAAGGAACTTTGGGACGCATAATTAACGACGAATCACTCTATAACAATCTCGATGCCGCTGTCGGTGAAGCAAAATTAACGGTTGTCAAACTTCAAACGACACTCGATAAAGTCAATCGTGGCGACGGCAGCGCAGGAAAATTACTTAACGATCCTGAACTTTATAACAGTTTAAATGCGACGGTTTCGCAAATCGAAGCGATTTCCAAAGACATTCGCGCCGGCAAAGGCACAGCCGGCAAACTTCTCAACGACGAAGCCCTTTATAACGACACTCGCGCCGCCATTCAAGATTTGCGCGACACGGTAAAAACAGCAAAACCCGCAATTGAACGCTTGAATCAAATCTCCGAAAGTATTGACCTTTTGACCAAAGAACTCAACCAAGGTAAAGGCACGGCGGGCAAATTATTAAAAGATGAGCAATTGTATGATGACACGCGCACGGCGATTGCAAAAATCACCACAACGGTAGATAAATTTAATCTCTTACTCGCTGACGCACAAGGCGGAAAAGGCACAATCGGCAAACTTTTAACCGACGAAACGCTCTACAATAACATCAATCAAACGTCATCAAACATAAATCAACTTTCGTCGGAAGGCACAAAACTAATCTATGATTTTCGCCAAAACCCGAAAAAGTTCCTGACTATTCAATTTAAACTTTTTTAGTTAATGAAGTGATGTCATCTTGGCGGCGAGTTCGGGTTTATTCCAATCTTGGTAAAGTTTGACAAGGCGATTTTGTGCTAAAATCGTGCGCGGATTTGTGCGCCCTGAGAATTTTTTAGACTTTCATAGCTTTCCCGCAACAGCGGTTCGGCTTCCGCGTATTTCTTTTCTATCATTAAACATTCGCCCAACGCGCTTTCGGCAATGGCTACCCAAAAATGTTCTTTTGGTAATGAATCGGTGCGAAGTTTGACGGCTTCGCGCAAGAGTTTTTCGCCTTCGTTTGTCTGTCCGATTTTTGCCAGACTCAAACCTTTGAAAATCAAAGCGGTCGGATAATGGTCGTAATGTTTCCCGAAAGTCGCATACATTTTCAAAGTTTCATCCGCTTTTTGGATTGCTTCTGTATATTTCGCTTGAAAATAAAACGAAATCGCTTGATTGCGAAGATTATCGCCGAGCCAAAGATTGTCTGACGAAAGGTTTTTGCGAAAGATGTCTTCGGCTTCTTTCAGATGCGCGTCGGCTTCCGCGAATTCGCCTTTTTCGGTCAAAAAACCGCTTAGAACGGTCAGATTAAAACCGAAAGTCGGCGTTTTTGTCCATCCGTTGCGGCGTTGTTCTTCAACGCCTTCGCGCGAAGTTTGCAAGGCTTCGTCAAAACGTCCCTGGTCAGCCAGAGTCGAAGCCAAAACGCTTTGCGTCGTGCCGTTGATGTAATTTGCTTCGTCGGCGGGCATTTGCGGATTGAGTGCCAGAGATTCGCGGAAAAGTGTTTCGGCTTCGTGCGAATCGCCTTGTGTGCGGCGCAAATAAGCAAAAATATTCAATCCGTCAGCCAATACTTCGGCTTTGATATTTCCTTTTGTCTGCTCGTCGCGCAAGCGCGGCAAAACTTGCCGATAGAGTTTCTCAGACTCATTCATTTTGCCTTTGCTAAAAGTCAAAGTTGCCAAAACACTCAAACTTTCAATTCTTTTCGGATGATTTTCGTCGTAAATTTTGTCTGTCAAATCAACATATTCTTGTAGTAATTCAGCAGCCAAAGCTAGTTTGCCCTGACCCGAATATGATTGCGCGACGGTGTGCAGAAGTTCGGCTTTGACTTCCGGCTGATTGTCAAATTCGCCTTGTCTGAGGCGGTCGGCGGCTTCGTCCAAAACATCATTGATAGTTGCTTCCTGTCCGCCTTTTTGCAGAGATTTGTAAATCGGATTGGAATATCTCAACAGCCGTCCGAGAAAGACATTGATGCTTTCAGCTTTTTCTTTTTCCTTTTGCGTCTGCCGCGATTGCCAAAGCGTCGCCGCGATTCCACCGATTAAACTCAAAAAAATCAACGTCGCTGCCAAAACTCCGATTGTGTTGCGTTTGACAAATTTCGAGGCGCGATATTTGAAAGTGTTTTGACGCGCCACAACGGGCAAACTGTTCAAATGCCGCTTGATGTCTTCGGCAAACTGCTCGGCTGTTTGATAACGCCGCAACGGTTCTTTTCGCAAAGCCATCAACACGATGTTATCTATGTCGCCCTGTAACAATTTTGGATTTTGGATTTTGGATTTTGGATTTAAGCCTTGTTTTTCCGACTTTGGACTTTGGACTTTGGACTTTGGACTTAACCTGGACGAAGGACGAGTCGGTTCGGTTTCACAGACGACTCTGACAATTTCGGCGAGATTGTCGGTATCAAATTGATATGGTCGTTCATTCGTCAAGAGTTCAAACAAAACGATTCCTAAACTATAAATATCGGATGCCGTCGTAATCGGTTGTCCGCGCATCTGTTCGGGCGAAGCGTAAGCCGGTGTCATTGCCAGAAACGCGGTGTCGGGTTGCAAAACGTCGGTTTTCGCAATATTCGGATTGATCATTTTGGCTAAACCGAAATCGAGCAATTTTGGTGTGCCGTCATTCGTAACCAAAATATTGTTGGGTTTGATGTCCCGATGCACTATAAAATTTCGATGGGCAAATCCGACAGCTTCGCAAATCTGCGTAAAAAGATGCAAGCGTTCATTGATAGAAAGATTTTCGCGTGTCGCAAACTCTAACACCGACACGCCTTCGACATATTCCATCACAAAATATGGCAATCCTTCGGGCGTTAATCCGCCATCCAGCAGACGCGCAATCAACGGATGATTTAACGAGGCGAGAATTTCGCGCTCACGTTTGAAATAGCGAACGATTTCCGAATCGGGCAAGGCGTGCCCCAAAACTTTTATCGCCACTTGTTGTTGAAATTCGCCGTCGTCGCGTTCCGCCAGAAAAACCGCACCCATTCCACCGCGCCCGATTTCCCGCCCGATTTTGTAATTGCCGAGCGTTTTGCCCGCGCCGTTGGTTGCTCCGTTTGACAGAACCGACGACAAATCAACCGCCGGTTTTTCAATAAATTGAGTATCAGAATCGTGCGAGGCAAGCAGAGATTGGACTTCATTCAACAGTTCGGTATCTTCACCGCACTTTTCAGCAATAAATGTAGCGCGTTCATCAAACGGGCATTCCGTTGCCGCTAAAAAAATCTCTTTGACATTTTCCCAGTTATTTTCACGCATCTTTTTCGCGGCTGATTTCTCTTTTCAGCCAAGCCTTCGCCACCGTCCATTCGCGCTTCACGGTGGTCGGCGAACTATGCAAGGCGTGGGCAGTTTCTTCAATCGTCAAGCCACCGAAAAATCTGAATTCGACGATTTTCGCCTGTGTTTTATCAAACTTTTCCAAACTGATTAGAGCATCATCAAGCGCAATTAAATCAACTTCGCGTTCCGGCGAAAAACTATTGACATCATCCAACGCGATTTTCTGACCAAAATCCCGCTTGTTTGCCTTTTTTTTGCGAGCGTGGTCAACCAAGATTTTTCTCATTACTTGGGCGGCAACCGCGAAAAAATGCGCCCGATTTTCCCAACTGACATTTTCCCAATCTACCAGCCGGATATACGCTTCGTGAACCAGTGCCGTTGCCTGCAAAGTGTGGTCTTCGCGCTCATTTTCCATATAGTGATTGGCAAGTTTGCGGAGTTCGTCATAAACCAGCGGAAGGAGTTCATCAGGCGCAGTTTCATCGCCGCCACTCACTTTTTTAAGTAGTAAAGTTACATCGTGAGTTTCCGCCATAAATTCATTTATTCCGTGATTTATAATAATTATACAACTTTTTTTGAAATTGTAAATTTTTTTTGGACTGATTTCTTGTCTTTTTACGCCTTGTAGATTGAAGGCGTTTTTTATTTTCGCATTTAAAAGTAATTATTTGGCGAAATTTTTATAGGTCAAACTCTAATTACGAAATCCCGATTTTTCTTTCGCTTTCCGCAGTTAGTAATTCAAAGGTAAATGTTAAATTTTAAGGAGAAAAAAAACTATGTTCAAGAAAATTTTCAATTGTCTTTCGACAATCATTTTATTTGTTTTAATAAGCGCGAGCGCGACGCAAACTTTCGCGCAAACCTGCACCACGCCGCCTTCGGGAATGGTCGCGTGGTTTCCGGGCGACGGCAACGCACGCGATATTTCGCCCGGCAACAACAACAACGGATTTCAGGGAACTCAAACCGCTTTCGCGGCAGGCAAAGTCGCGCAGGCATTTCAGTTTAACGGCAACGGCAACAGCCGCATCGACGTTCCCGACTCGCCGTCTCTGCGTCCGACGACGGCAATCACCGTCGATGCGTGGATAAATCCGGCGACGGGAAACGGCGGCTTTCCGGCGATTTTGTTTAAGGGAAACATCGGCACCCTTGCGGCGCAGCCTTACGCGCTTTTCCTTGTTCCAAGCACCGGACAGGTCAGTCTTCGTCTCGGCAACGAATCGACCGTCGATGGGCTGACCAGCATCGCCGCGCTTCCGACGAACGCCTATACGCACGTTGCCTTTACTTACGACGGCTCGATGATTCGTTTTTATATCAATGGCGTTTTGGATAATTCCAAAACCACAACCATCGGCACACTCAATCAAACTGATAGAAATCCGTTAATCATCGGCAGCTTCTTTGACAATTTTATCGGAGCGGTTGACGAAGTGGAAATTTTCAATCGTGCATTATCGCAAACCGAGATTCAGGCAATTGTTACCGCCGACAGCGCGGGCAAATGCAAGCCGGTCGTGCCGCCGCCGGCAACAATGTGCCTGATGCCGCCGACGAGTCTGGTCGCGTGGCTGGCAGGCGACGGCAACGCGATGGACATCTCCGGTAGCGGCAACAACGGAATGTTGGGAACTTCAACCGCTTTCGCGGCGGGCAGAGTCCTTCAAGCCTTTCAATTTAACGGCGGCAACACAAGCCGGGTAACCGTCCCCGATTCACCGTCTCTGCGGGCGACAACCGCGCTGACCATTGATGCGTGGATAAATCCGTCACTGGGTTCGGGCGATATTTTATTCAAAGGCTGTTTCGGCAGCGGCGGTTGCCAGCCATACGGACTTTTGTTCACTGGTTTCACTGCAACAACCGGACGACCGGTCTTTAGCATTGGTAGTGATACGACGTTTGACCGCATAACCGCCGGCAACCCGATTCCATACAACACCTATACGCACGTCGCCGGAACTTACGACGGCACAACAATGCGTCTTTACGTCAACGGCGTTTTGGACATATCCAAACCGACGACCATCGGAACGCTCAACCAAACTAACACGACCGACCCGTTATTCATCGGTGCAGGACCGGACGGCGAATTCCTCGGAGGCGTTGACGAAGTAGAAATCTTCAACCGCACACTTTCGGCTACGGAAATTTTCAACATCTTCAACGCGGGCAGTTTCGGCAAGTGCAAGCCGGGCGCACCGACTCCTACTCCTACTCCAACGGCTACACCAACTCCAACTCCAACTCCAACTCCAACGCCGACACCAACTCCAACACCAACTCCAACACCAACGCCGACACCGACAGCAACTCCAACTCCAACGCCGACACCGACAGCAACTCCAACTCCAACGCCGACACCGACTCCAACACCGACACCAACACCAACGCCGACTCCAACTCCAACGGCTACTCCAACGCCAACGCCGACTCCAACGGCAACTCCAACTCCGACTCCGACTCCGACTCCGACTCCGGGTAATGTTTGCACTCCAACCACGACTGTGACTGAGGGCAATTTGTTCCCAGGTGGAATTGTCTCCTTTGGTGTAACGAGTGGTTCTGGTTCTGTAACAGTTGATCACGTCAACGCCGGAACTGGTTTGCAATCGCTAACGTTGGTCAGTGCGACCAATGCAGTAGTCAATATTCCGGCATTTACACCGGGAACAACTGCTCCGGTGGTGGTTACATTTACACCGATCAATCCGGGACTGGCAGTTGATTTCACTTTGCGAGCAGCCAGCACCTTCCACGCGGCGAATATTCGGGCAAGATGTGCGGAAGTTTGCACACCAACAACGACCGTTACAGAAGGTAACTTATTCCCAGGCGGAATCGTTTCATTTGGAATATCAAGTGGACCAGGATCAGTAACAGTGGATCACGTCAATGCGGGAACGGGCTTACAATCGTTGACCGTGGTGGGAACGCCGGTCAATGCGGTGGTAATGATTCCGGCATTCACACCGGGAACGACTGCTCCGGTGGTAGTAACATTTATCCCGATAAATGAGAACTTGCCGGTAGATTTCACGTTGCGGGCGGCAAGCACCTTCCACGCGGCAAACATCAGAGCGCGATGTGGAGGAACACCACTGACTGAGTCGGAGAAATAAACCGGCAGAAAACTTACGATAAAAAAAAGCCGTCGGAATGTCATATTTGAACATTCCGACGGCTTTTTTTTCGTTACGGGTTTTCAAATTTTATGGTCTTTTCACTTCATCAACCTTTGTTTCCTTAACTTCAGTTTTGAATTTGCTGTAATCATTATATTTAATCAGGTTATTGATATTAATTCCGGCAAATAAAATTTTTATCGAAAGATTTACGTCGGCTTGCGAAGGCAACCAAATTTCGTTGTTTATCAGTTCATTTTCTAAACTAAAAGATGCACCACGATT
>JANOXW010000703.1:0-8061 GCA_031418635.1 Acidobacteriota bacterium | reverse complement strand
GCCTCCAATAAAATCAGGTGTTTTACAAACTTCAAACCTCCTTTTTTTTCACATTATAGAGCTTCATTTTGACATTTCTTATAGAAACTTACAGGAATTTCTCATAATCAATTTATCACAGACCAACCAGTTTCCAGTCTTTGTTTGCCGGTTTTTTGGCTATTCTTTTTCTCTTATCACTTTGATATACCGTGCGAATCTGACAATCATCAGATCGTCGGGCTTTTTCCATTTCTAACATATCGTAGATTTTGTGGTTTCGGATTTCGATTCTCTATTGTCCTTTGCCAGCTTGGCTCGTTTCCGATAAAGCTGTTTGGCATGATAGTTGCCTTTATTTTCTTGTTGGTAATTACGCTTATCAATCTCTGATTGTAATTTTATTTCAAAACAAGGTAATTTCCACCAAGAAAAAATCATTTTAAATCTCGGCAAAATGACGATAAGTATTAGCCAAAGGTAGTAAAACCAATAGCTAAAAAAACCCAAAAATTGAAAATATAAGGAATCTCTAACATGTCAAACCAAAGCATTAGCAACAATGAACATTCGGTCAATTTGAATGAACTCTATCAGAATGAACTAGACGGGAGAGGAAATTATACATACTCTCAACCGGCAACTTTTTCCAGTTTTTTTGAAAATTCGGTAATTTTCGCTTATTCAATCAGTATTAAACATCCTTTTTCGCCGACTTATATCAGTCCGGCTTTTGAATCGTTTGGTTATAATGCCGAACAATGGCTTGACGGTTCAGACTTATGGATTCGGACGATTTATCAATCCGATTTGAACATATTTTTAACGGAAATTGATAATGCCGTTCAAAATAAGCTGAATTTTGATTGCGAATATCGGATTGTAAAGAAAAACGGTGAAATTTGTTGGGTGCGAAACCAAGCTACTTTGGTTTTTGCTGAAACTAATGAACCTATTACTTTACAAGGGATTCTTGTTGATATTACGGCTCAAAAAAATGATATGGAACATAAACTTGCTATGGACAAACTGCGTGAACGAGAAGAATTTCTTTTTTCCGTAACCAATTCCGCCAAAGATGCGATTGTTTCTTCCGATAATCGTGGAAATATCGTTTTTTGGAACGAGGCTGCCGCCAACATTTTCGGCTATAAAGAAAGTGAAATCATCGGAAAACCTTTAACTGTTCTAATGCCCGAAAGTTACCGGAAACATCACACCAACGGAATAGAACGCTACAAACAAACCGGTGAAAGCCGCGTCATAGGTAAATTTGTCGAAGTTGTCGGACTTCGCAAAGATGGTTTAGAATTTCCACTCGAACTTTCAATGGGCGAGTGGGAAACGACTAATGGCAAATTCTTTATCGGCATTATGCGGGATTTATCCGAACGTAATGCCGCGCAAGAAGCATTGAAAGAAAATGAAGAAAAATATCGTGAACTCTTTGAAAATGCCAACGATTTAATCTACACCCTCGATGTCAAAGGAAACTTTACATCGCTCAACAAAACCGGCGAACAAATTTTGGGTTATCAACGTGAAGAAGTCCAAAAAATGAACATTCTCGATGTCGTTGCTCCCGAATTTCACAGTTTGGTCAGGAAGAAAAATAAAGTCCAAAATTTGACTAACAAGCCGATGACGCTTGAGTTGGATGTTATTGCCAAAGAAGGAAATCTCGTTTCATTAGAAATTAGCACTCGCTTGATTTACCGGAAAGATGAAGTTATCGGTGTTCAAGGCATTGGGCGCGATATAACCGAACGCAAACGGATTGTCGCTGAATTAAAAGCCAGCGAAAGTCAATATCGCCTGTTGAGCGAAGGTATTATGCACCAGGTTTGGACGGCTACGCCGGATGGCTTGATTGATTACATTAATGGACGAGGAATGGGATATTTCGCTTTGCCGTGTGAGAAAGTGTTGGGTGAAAAATGGACTGAAGTTGTCCATCCCGAAGATTTACAAATTAGTATCGAAAAATGGAATCATTCACTAAAGACTGGTGATTTCTATAAAACGGAATTTCGTCTTAGAAGATTTGACGGTCAATATCGCTGGCATCGGGCATTAGGCATCGCTGGAAAAGACAGCGATGGCAATATCATTAAATGGTTCGGCACAAACACTGATATTCACGACCAAAAAACTGCCGAAGAACAACTCAGCTATTTTGCCAAACACGATGTTTTAACCGGATTACCAAATAGATTCAAATTTATGAACTATTTGGAGCAAGTAACAAAACGGGCTGAACAGAAACCCGAACAATGCTTTGCCGTCTTCTTTCTCGACATTGACCGATTCAAATTATTTAATGATTCATTCGGACATTTGGTTGGCGACAAACTCTTGGTTGCCTTTGCCGAAAGACTCGAATCAAATGTGCGTTTCGGCGATATTATTGCGCGTTTGGGCGGCGACGAATTTACTATTTTACTCAATACTTTGAGTGGATCTGACGAGGCGATTTCCATTGCCAACACTTTGATTAACAGCTTTTTAGAACCGTTTAACGTCAACGGAAATGAAGTGTTCACATCTGCCAGCATCGGAATCGTGATTTCGGATGAAGTCGTGCGCGTTCCAATCGAGTATCTGCGTGATGCCGATACTGCAATGTATCGCGCCAAAGAAGCCGGCAAATCTTGTTACGAGGTTTTCAATACCAAAATGCTCACGCATAACTTGAATCTTTTGCATACCGAAAACGATTTGCGACGGGCGATTGAACGAGATGAATTCAGAGTTTTTTATCAACCGATAGTTTCGCTTGAAACGGGTGAAATCCACGCTTTTGAAGCCTTAGTTCGCTGGCAACATCCTGAACGCGGTTTAGTACAACCGTTTGAATTTATTCACATTGCCGAAGAAACCGGAATGATTGTTCCGATTGGAAAATGGGTTTTGGAAGAAGCCTGTCGCCAAACAGTCGAATGGCAACAGCATTTTCCGCGCTCAAATCCTTTCTTGATAAATGTAAATCTGTCTTCCAAACAACTGATGCACCCATCGCTCATTTCGCAAGTAAAAAAGGCGTTGGCAATTTCAAAACTCAATCCGCGCTATTTGGAATTAGAAGTAACGGAGAGTATCGTGATGGAAAATGACAAAGTGGCGTTTGCAGTTTTGGATGAGTTGAAAGAAATCGGAGTTTCGCTTTCGACTGATGATTTCGGCACCGGATTTTCTTCGCTCAGTTATTTACACAAATTCCCCTTTGACACATTGAAAATAGACCATTCATTTGTCAGCAAAATGGATGCCAACACGAAATGTGCCGAGATTGTCAGCACGATTCTGACGCTGGCGCAAAATTTGAGTTTGCAAGTGGTTGCCGAAGGCATCGAAACCGAAACACAACTACGCCAACTGCAACTTTTAGGTTGTAATTATGGACAAGGTTATCTCTTTTCTAAACCTGTCATCGCCCGCGAGGCCGAATATTTCTTGTCTGATAAATCAAACAATTTTCGCTTCTCAGTTCCGCCGATTTTCAAACCATTGAATATCTCAGTGATTGAAATGGAACAATGATAATACTTTCGCCCTCTCAACTGCTTATACCATTTACCGATAGAAAATGTGCAATAATAGGATAATGAACAAAGCACTACCAAAAATCAAAGAAACAGCAGAAGAACTGAGAGAAATGCTCAAAAAAGAGCATCAAGTTAAACGGCAGAATCGGTTACAAGCATTATATTTGATAGCTGCCAAGCAAGCCAAGTCAAGAAGCCAAGTTGCCGAGATGTTGGGAAAAAATCGCAATACCATCTCAGATTGGATGAGTTTGTATGAAGCAGAAGGTTTGGAAAAGTTATTGGAAATTTATAAGCCAAGCGGAGCGACTCCCAAAATTGGGGAGTCAATTATTGAAGAAATCAAAGCGATATTAGGAAGCGAAAAAGGGTTTAGAACCTACCAAGAGATTCATCAAATGGTGGTCAAGAAACATCAAATAGATATTCATTATTCAAATGTGCATCAATTAGTGAGGTATAAATTAGAGGCAAAAGCGAAAGTGCCAAGACCAAGTAATCCAAAAAAAACGAAATAGAGGTCGAGGAATTCAGAGATGGAATTGAAGAAAAGTTCAAAGAAATAATCAATCAAAACAAAGGTTTATATGAGCAGATAAGGTTCTGGACACAAGATGAAACGCGGATTGGACTGATGCCGATTCATCGTCGGAGAATTACGGGCAAAGGAGTTCGCCCATTGATAAGTTCAGAAATAAAGCGAGAATATGAGTATTTATTTGGAATGATTGAACCCTTGACGGGAAAAGATTTTATGTTGCAATTACCGAGTTTGGATACTCAAATGATGCAGCTATTTATGGAGGAGTTTACCAAAGCGGATGAGACGAGTTTGCATATTATTTTGATGGACAATGCCTCCTCGCACAAAACAGAAAAGTTAAAAGTAAGTAAAAACATCGTCTTTATATTTCTGCCGGCGAATGCGCCCGAACTAAATCCGATTGAAAGATTTTGGAAAGAGTTGAAAGATTGGTTATCGGATTATGAGCCACAGACATTGAGGGATGTCAGTAAATTAGTCGAACAAGGACTAAAAAGTTTTGGTGAAAAAGCGATTAGCTCAATCACATCATTTGAATACTTGATGACTGCTTGGGTTAATGCTATTGCATAATATCTATCGGGAAATGGTATCACGGGAAAAGAGTCAATCAAATGGTCAAGTTCAGGCGTTTGGGTGGCGCGGCAATGCTCAAACAGTTCTGCTCCGATGCTTTGAAAGGTCTGCTCAAGTAGGTTTAGGCGATAGCAGAAAGTCTGATAACCGGGCAGTTGAGGAAACCACTCCGCCCAATACCGGCTTGTTGCAGCAATTAACCAAAGCACTTGTCGAACGGGCTTTGAACGGTGAGATAACCCATCATCTCGGTTATGAAAAGCATTCTTCGGCGGGTAACAATTCGGGCAATTCTCGAAACGGTTCAACGCTGAAAACGCTCAAGGGCAAGCGCGGGCAAGTCGAGATTGAAGTTCCGCGCGACCGCAATGCCGAGTTTGAGCCGCAGATTGTCAAAAAGAATCAGATGCGCTTCGACGGTCTTGATGAAAAGATTATTTCTTTATATTCCAGAGGAATGACGACCAGAGAAATTCAAGGACATCTGGAAGAGATTTACGGCGTTGATGTTTCACCGAGTTTGATTTCCAACGTCACCGATGCTGTGCTTGATGAAGTTCGAGCGTGGCAATCGCGCCCGCTTGATGCGGTTTATCCAATTCTGTATCTGGATGCTCTGCAAGTGAAAGTCAAAAGTGGCGGCAGCGTGCGAAACAAGGCGATTTATCTGGCGTTCGGTGTGAATCTCCAGGGACTAAAAGAAGTTTTGGGCATCTGGGCATCAGATAATGAAGGGGCGAAGTTTTGGATGCAAGTCATCACGGAACTCAAGACGCGTGGTGTTCAAGACATCTTCATTGCTTGCGTTGACGGTCTGAAAGGTTTTCCCGAAGCCATTGAAGCGATTTGTCCAAACACACAGATTCAATTGTGCATCGTTCATCTGGTGCGCCACTCTTTATTTTATGTGTCGCATAAAGACAGAAAAGAAGTGGCTACCGATTTGAAGTTGATTTATCAGGCTCCGACGCTCGAAGAAGCCGATTACCAATTGGAGAAGTTTGTCGAGAAATGGAATGAGGCTTATCCGGTGGTGGTCAAAAGTTGGCGTAGCAATTGGGCGCGAGTGATTCCGATGTTCGCCTTCGCGCCTGAAATCAGGAAAGCTATTTATACGACCAACACGATAGAATCCTTGAATATGACTTTGCGAAAAGTCATCAAAAACCGGGCGATGTTTCCGTCAGACGAAGCGGTCTTCAAAATACTGTATCTTGCCTTGCGAAATATCAGCAAACGATGGACAATGCCGATACCGAACTGGAGCGGAGCGATGAACCAATTTGCTATCATTTTCGAGAACCGACTGCCGAGTGGCAGTTTCAACCACAGCTCATTTACACAAAGTTTTTAACACGCTCAAATTAGTTTTTTTTATTCTTTCATTCAATCCCCCGAAGTGTAGCAGTCGTTTCTTACTGTCAAGTCGCTTGCTCTATGCCCAAGAATTATAAATTTTAGTGTTCGCCAGAACCCGAGTGTCCTAGCTTTAGTTTTGATATTTGGTATTGTTATTGATGTAGGTGAACCTGCCGAGGTTAAACACACGACCTTTTGCTTCATTCCATAGCCCGTAATGTCGGTGAGTAAGATTTCCCTTAATCGGGATTTGCAGAGATTAATGTAATTGGTTAAAAGTTAGTCGAAGTGCCTATAATGATGATCTTAGTTATAGGATTGTTTGCCTACTGCGTTTATGAAAAACCAGCCTTTAATTTGGCTGGTTTTCCTTTGTTGTAGTTTCTTGGTTTAGAAGATTTAAGTACTCTGTTTTTTAAATTATTTAACATTCGACAGAAGTTTTGAGTCCCACATTTATGCGGCTTCACGCCACGCTTCGCGTGCGTGGCAAACTAAAGTTTGAACTCAAAACATTAAGAAATTTTAAAAACAGAGTAATAAACAGTCCGTTTTTTAAGTTTCTTTATATTTTGAATTAGCAGAATTGACTTCTTCATAATGCCGATTCAGTTTCTTTCTAGCTTTTTCAACTGAAAACTGCCAGTCAATTTTGATTTGCTTTTCTGCTCGTTCTTTGACAATCGCTAACACTTCTTTTTCGAGTTGTTCTTGGCTCGGAATCCGGCGATCCAAGCAAAGTCTCGAAATGGCGGAAAACTCTATTTCGATCATATTTAACCAACTCGCCTTTTTCGGCGTATAGTAAAACTCAAACAGGTGGCTTAAACGATAGGCTTCTTCCGCCTCGAATGTTTCGTAAAATGAACTGGCATTATGCGTGTTCAAATTATCCAAAACCAGCCGAATTTTCTTCGCCTTTGGATATTTAGCCGCTACTTTTTGCAAATGCAGCGCAAACTCGCGTTTGGTTCTGCGGGCAAAAAGAGCAGCAATCCGGTTTCCCGTCAATGGCTCGATTGTCGCCAATAAAGCACAAGAACCATTCTTCTGATATGAAAAATCCTCTTTCGCCGGCTCGCCCCTTTCATTTCAATAGCGTTGACGGTTTCGCCAATCAGAAAACAAGGTCGCTCATCAAAACAAACGACGGGAAATTCTTCATCAACCGGCAAAGTATAAAGCCACAGAATTCTTTCCACGTTTGATAAAAATATCAAATTCATTTTGCCGATACACCACGTTTTCTTCAAATGGGGTTGCAGTTCGTTTTTTTCAGTATCTCGCGCATTTTGCTGTAGGAAATACCCGGCACAAAGTCCAATTCAACTGCTTTGTCGCTTAACAATCTGAGACTCCATTTGGCTCGTCCTGCAGGCGTTTCCGAACAGGCTAAAGCTGTCATCTTGGCTCTTTCTGCTCCGCTGAAAACTATGGGACGACCACTGCGCGGCTTTTCCTCTAAACATTTTAAGCCGGTTGCCAAGAAATTCTTTTTCAACTTAACGACACTCGGATAAGAATAATTTAAGAGTTGAGAAACTTCGCTCATTGTTTTGCCTTGATGAAGCCACAATAGGGTCATCACTCGTTTGAATTTTCGAGCTTTTAGTGCGCCCGTAGTGGTTTGCATTGTCAAATAACTGTAATCTTGTTCAGTTAATTTTAGGTGTTCTTTTCTCATATTGGAAATAAATACTTAATTTGTTAAATAATTTAAAAAACGGACTGTTTATTACTCTGTTTTTAAAATTTCTTAATGTTTTGAGTTCAAACTTTAGTTTGCCACACACGCGAAGCGTGGCGTGAAGCCGCATAAATGTGGGACTCAAAACTTCTGTCGAATGTTAAATAATTTAAAAAACAGAGTACTTAATCGGTTTCAAAGAAATTGCCACATCAGATTTCATTCGTTTGGTCTGAATTGCCCAACGGGATAATTTTCGCAAAGCTTCCAAACGGCGATTGATGGTCGTCGGCTGCAAACCCCTAACATTCAACAAAAACTGTCGATAATTAATTAGGTCAAGTGATGAAAGTTTTTTCAATTCGACTTGC